>NZ_JAIQXU010000010.1 GCF_020166395.1 Deinococcus betulae
CCCGAAGTACAGCTAAGGGGGACAGGGAGAATTGTGATTCCTGGGCAATCTGGAAGGGGAGAATGGCGGTCCTGTCCGGTTCACGCCCAACACCAGCTGTATTCCTGCTCGCTTCACTCGAAAAGCATCCGTCTGAAGTGCAGCTATCCTGCGCCCCAACGGTTAAAGGAGGGTTGATAGAAAACACCGGCCCTGGCAGAGATGCCAGGGCCAGTGTGGGGCAGGGCTTTTACTTGCTGGTCAAGCGGTCGGGGAACGACTCGGTGGTCAGGCGGGCGACCTGCGTGTCCAGATACTTCTGGGCGGCGTCGCGAGCCAGCTGCTCACGAATTAGGGGCGCGGCTTCGGTCAGGGGAACCAGGCCGGCGGCATTGCGCTTGGTCACGGTCAGCACGTGCCAGCCAAACTGGGACTGCACCGTCTGCACCTGGCCCACCGGCCCAGTAAAGCTGGCCTTGTCGAAGGTTTCGACCATCTCGCCCTGGCCAAAGCAGCCCAGGTCGCCGCCCTGCGCCGCACTGCCAGGGTCCTGGCTCTTGTCGCTGGCGATTTTGGCGAAGTCGGCGCCGCCTGCAAGGTCCTTGACGATGGTCTGAGCCTCGGCCTGGGTGGGCACCAGAATGTGCTTCACGCAGGCTTCGGCCTCGCGGGTAAAGCGGGCCCGGTTGATGCTGTAGTAGCTGCCTACCACCGCGTCCCCAAAGGTAAAGCGCTTCTGGATGCCTTCCAGATACGTGCCTACGACGCCCTGCCTCTCCAGCTCGGCGCGCAGGGCGTCGGCGCTGGCGTATCCGGTGGCGGCCAGCGCCTCGGTGAACTCGGCCTCGGATTCAAAGTCGGCGCGGGCCTCTTGCAACTGTTCGTCCAGTCGGGCGGCCTCAACCTTGTTGCCAGCGGTGCGGGCCAGCTGGTACACGGCGCGGTCCCGCACGTATTGCTTCAGGAATTCAGGCCGGGCGTTCGCGAACTCCGTCAGGTAGCTGTCCTCAAAGGGAATGCCCTGCGCATTGACCACGCGGGCCGCTGCCAGGCGAAAGGCGCGGTCAAATTCGCCCAGCGTGATGGTCTCGCTGCCCACCCGGGCGACCACGGTGGCGGGGTCAGCGGCCGGGGTGGTCGTGGCGGGGGCCGGCGTGGTGGCTGGGGTCGTGGTGGCCGGGGCGGCTGGTGCCGGCGTGGCGGGCGTCGTCTGGGCCAGGGCGGCGCCAGACAGCAGCGCCAGGGTCAGCAGGATTTGTTTCATCCCTGCACTTTAGCGTCCTCTTTGCGCCCTTCTATGATGGCCGCGTGATGACGCTTTGGGGCAGCGGCGCTACAATCCCCCGCGTGCGCCTGACCCTGCAAGAAGCCACCGACCCGCGCGTGTACGACGACGCCGTGCGGTCTTTGCCCATCACCAGTGCCCTTCAGGGCTGGGGCTACGGGGAAGCGCGGCGCGTGCTGGGCCAGACCCCGGTGCGTTACCTGATTCAAGGCGGCGGCCGCACAGTGGGCGCCCTGCAACTGATTCGCAAGCGGCTGGTGCCCGGCTTCTCGACGCTGTACGCCCCGCGCGGTCCGGCCCTGGAGAGCCTGGACCTGCTGCCCGCCGTGGCCGACGCCGTCAAAAAGATTGCCCGGCCAGGTGACGCCCTGCTGAAAATCGAGCCGCCCGTGCCGTTTCTGGCCGACGACTCGGTGGTGCTGCCCGAAGGGTACGGCCCCTTTCGCCGCGCCGAGAGCGAGCAGCCTGAACACACCATCGTGGCTGACCTGACCCGCAGCGAGGACGAACTGTTTTCGGGCCTGCATTCGATGGCCCGGCGCAACGTCCGCACCGCCCAGAAGATGGGGGTGGTGGCTGGCCGCGACGACGACTTTGACGCTTTCTGGGAGATTTTTACCGCCACCAACGAACGGGCCAAGCTGGGCGCCTTTCCGCGCGCCTACTACGAAACCATGCTGCGCGAGGGGAATGCCCACGGCGGAGAAGCCTACATCGTCCTCTCGCGGCACGAGGGCCGCGCTCTGGCCGGCGGTTTTTTCCTGGCGATGGGCAAGGGGACGTACTACCTGTTTGGTGGCAGCGTGCGCGACGACCGGACCCAGCCCGACGGCAGCCCCGTCAAGGACGCCAAAGCGCCCGACGCTTTTTACTGGAACGCCATGCTGGACGCCCAGCGCCGGGGCTATGAACTCTTCGACTTCTGGGGGATTCCGCGCCAGCTGGACGAGGAGAAGCACTCGTTTGGCGTCTTCAAAATGAAACTCAAGTTCAGCGAGCAGCGCGTGTGGTATCCCGCCTACGACCTCAACCTGAATCCGGCGGCCCCCGCCATCGTCAAGGCCCTGCGCTGGCGCAAGACCCAGAACAATCTCCGCAAACGCGGCAGCGCCGACGACGTGCTGTAAGGGGCGGGAAGCAGGGAGTGGGTTGTAGGAAGTAGGAAAAGAGGAGAAGCGGTTGGCGGGGTGCAGGACAAAGACAGTGCCTGAGCGGGTGGCCTGGCTTCCTGGGTCTTATACAGATTCCGCTGAATTGCAGCGCAGCCGAAAAGGCACCGTCTGCGCTTCCATATCGCGGAATCCGCATCTGTTCCTGCTCGCTCTCCTGCGGAGCTTTTCAAGCCTGCTGCGCAGCTTTCCAAGTCTGTCTTAATCTGCTGGTTGGGCTTCCTGAGCCTTTTTGACCACCACGCCCCGGAGACCCAGGCTCAGGGCAAAGGCCACGGCCACCAGGCCCAGGGCCAGCCAGTAGGCGCGGCGCAGGCCCTCGGCCAGCTCAAAGCCGCCGGCCTCAATCGCCGCCGGGCCGATCAGCAGCGCCATCAGGGCCACGCCCAACGCGCCGCCCATCTGGCGGGCAAACAGCACGCCGCTGGTTACGGCGCCCAGTTCGCTGCGGGCTGCCGACTCCTGCGCGGCCAGCAGCAGGCTCAGCATGGCAAAGCCCATGCCCATGCCCACCGCGAAGCCCAGCGCACTGGTCACCCACAGCGGCGCGTGAACCGCAAACAGCAGCGCCGTGAACATGACCGTCAGCACGGCAAAGCCCGCCTGGGCAATCCGGGTCAGCGGCACGGTTTTTACGAGGCGCGCCGTGACGATGGCCGTCAGCGTCCAGCCCACCAGCATGGGCGTCAGAATGGCCCCGCCAGCGGTGGCGCCGCTGCCCGTCACGCCCTGGGCGTACAGCGGCAGGTAGGCAATCACGCCGAAGTAGGCCGCGCCGCCCAGCAGGTTGCCGGCGAAGGCCACGCGCGGCAATTTTTCCCGCAGCGCGCGCATGGGCAGCAGCGGTTCGGGGTGGCGGCGTTCTAGCCAGACGGCCCCGGCCAGTGTCACGGCGCCCAGCCCCACCAGCACCCACTGCCGTTGTTCCAGTCCCCACACCACCAGGCCGCTGCCCAGCGTGAACAGCGCGGCCCCGGCCCAGTCCAGGCGAGCAGGGCGGGGCTGTCCTGTTTCGGGCAGAAAGCGCAGCGCCAGCAGCAGAGCCGCGATCCCAAACGGCAGGCTGGCATAGAAGGTCCAGCGCCACGACGCCTGCTCGGTCAGCCAGCCGCCCAGCAGTGGTCCCAGCAGGCCCGACACGCCCCATACCCCCGAGATGAGGGCCTGTACCCGGCCGCGCTCTTGCAAGGCGTACAGCTCGCTGATCATGGTGAGGGTCAGGGGGAGCAGCGCGCCAGCCCCAATGCCCTGTGCCACGCGGGCGGCGATCAGGGTGCCCATGTCCTGACTGAGCCCGCACAGCGCCGAGCCCAGCAGAAAAATCACCACCCCCCACAGGTACAGCCGCCGCCGTCCCAGCAGGTCGCTGGCGCGGCCCCACAGCGGGCTAGAAACCGTACTGGCCAGCAGGTAGACCGCAAACGGCAGGGCATACAGGCGCTCGCCGCCCAGATCGCGGATGACGCTGGGCATGGCAGTAGCGACCACGCTGGCTTCCAGGGCCGCCAGAAACACGCCCACAATCAGGCCGGCGGTGGCCAGCTGGCGCACGCGGGGGGACAAGGCAGGAAGACTCACCTGCGCAGGGTACGCCTGCGGGGCAGATAAAGAGTGCATGACTGGCTTCACCCGCCCTGAATCGTTACAGTCGGCCCTATGGAACACAGCATGCATAGGCGCCCACTGGGCCGCACAGGCCTGAACGTCACAGAAATTGGCTACGGCGCCTGGGGGATTGGGGCCGATATGTGGAAAGGCGCCCAGGACGACGAGAGCCTGGGGGCCCTGCGCCGCTACATCGAACTGGGCGGCAACTTTATCGACACCGCAATGGGCTACGGCGACGGGCACAGTGAGCGCTTGGTGGGTCAGGTGGCCCGCGAGTACCCAGGCACCCTGGTCGCCACCAAAGTCAGCCCCCAGAACCAGCAGTGGCCCGCTGCGCCGGGGACCACGGCGGACCAGGCCTTTCCCGGTGAGTACCTGCGCCGCATGACCGACGCCAGCCTAGAACGGTTGGGTCTGCCCCGAATTGACGTGCAGCAGCTGCATGTCTGGAACGATTCGTGGTTGGGGGAGGGCGACTGGCAAGACGCCGTGGCCGACCTGAAACGCGAAGGCAAGATTGCCGCTTTTGGCATTTCCATTAACGACCATCAGCCGGACAATGCGGTTAAGGCCGTCGAGGCCGGCGCTGTAGACACCGTTCAAGTGATCTACAACGTGTTCGACCAGGCCCCACAGGACCGGCTGCTGGACGCCTGCCGCGCGCATGGCGTGGGCGTCATCGTGCGTGTGGCGCTGGACGAGGGCAGCCTGACCGGCCACATCACCCCCGAAACCACCTTTCCAGACGGCGACTGGCGCAACCGCTATTTCGGCGGGGACCGCAAAGAGCAGCTGCAGCCGCGCCTGCGCGCCATCGAGCGCGACCTGGGAATTGCCACAGACGGGCTGGCCGAGACTAGCCTGCGCTTCGTGCTGTCGCATCCGGCGGTGTCTACCGTCATCGTGGGTATGCGGAGCGTGCGCAACGTGGAGCGCAATGTCGCGCTGGCCGACGGCCGGGGCCTGGACGCCGAGGCCATTCATAAGTTGTACGCCCACCGCTGGGACCGCAACTGGTACGACCCCGCCTAAACTTCTCTCCTTAGACACCGCGCCGGGCTCCTGGCGCGGCTTTTTGCTGTAGGCCATGACGCCTATCGCATCCCTGCAGCCGCCCGACTACGCTGAACCTCCATGAACGACGACCGCATCCAGCGCTAAGGCCGCTGGCCCACGCACCTGCCGCGCCGCCCCGCCGTGCGCGACCCCTGGCATCGTCTCTCACAACTTCGGAGGTTCTTCCATGACCCTGACCGCCCCCCCGCAGGCGAGCAGCGCCCCCACTATGCCCCCACGCGACCTGAGTGGCCGCGACGTCGCCATTGACGTGCAGCACCTCGTCAAAGCCTTTCGGAAGCGCCAGGGGGGCACGCTGCTGCGCCCTCAGTTTTCCGAAAGCCGCGCGGTGGACGACGTGACCTTTCAGGTGCGCCGGGGTGAGATTTACGGCGTGCTGGGGCCCAATGGCAGCGGCAAGAGCACCCTGATTCGCGCCATGAGCACCCTGCTGATTCCCGACGCCGGCACCGTGGGCATCTTTGGCCTGGATGTGGTCAGGGACGAGGCGCAGGTGCGCCGGTTGCTGAACCGGGTGTCGGTGGACGCCGCCTTCTATAAAAAGCTCAGCCCGCGCGAGAATCTGCTGTATTCGGCGCAGCTGTATGGCCTGGACCGCCACGTGGCTGAGGAACGCGCCCAGGTGACCCTGAAGCGCCTGGGCCTCAAGGAAAAGGCCTTCTTCGAGCCGCTGGAGGAAATGAGCCGGGGCATGCAGCAAAAAGTCGCCATTGCCCGCGCGTTTCTGACCAGCCCTGTCATCGTGCTGCTGGACGAGCCCACCACCGGCCTGGACCCCAAATCGAGGCGTGACGTGCAGGAATTTGTGCTGGAACTGCGCGACGTGCATGACGCCACCATCATCCTGACGACCCATGACATGCCCGAAGCCGAGCGTCTGTGTGACCGCATCGCCTTTATCAGCGGCGGCAAGTTTGTCGCCGAAGGCACGGCCGAGGAGCTTCGTGGGCTGGTAGGCGAGGGCAAGACCCTTGAGGACGCCTTCATTGAGCTGACCGGCGAAGGGCTGGCTGAGCAAGAGGGCGAATGATTCCTGACCGTTCTAGTTCTCTGCTTCCTGAGGAGTGTCTATGACCATTCAAGCTGGCCCACCCTCTCCAGTGCCCGACCCTGCGCGGACCACGCCCGGTACCCTGGCCCACCAACTGCGCGCCGCCTTTGCCTTTGTCTTCCGCGACTTTCACCTGACCCGGCGCTACTGGTCGTGGGTGCTGGTCTTTACCTTCTACGACATGGTGTCAGCCGCCAGCATCATGCTCATTGGCGTGGCTGCAGGCGACCCGCGCCTGACGCTGACGCTGCTGCTGGGGGCGGTGATGTGGTCGTTCCTGGGGCGCCTGTTCGGCGAAATTGCCAACTCCATTTCCTACGAGCGCTGGGAAGGCACCATTGAGTACACCTTCATGGCGCCGGTCAGCCGCCTGACGCACCTGGTCGGGGTCAGCCTGTTTGCGGGGGCCTATGCCCTGCTGCGCGGCGTCCTGGTCTTCCTGTTCATGGGCATGTTCGTGGACATTGGCGCCAGCTTTGGGCAGGTGCTGCAGTGCCTGGTCGTCTTTATGGTCGCCAGCCTAGGCTTCATGGGGATTGGGCTGATGGCCGCCGTGCTGCCTGTCATGAGCACCGAAAACGGAGCGCAGGCCACCAACATCATTCAGGCGGTGTTTCTGCTGATCTCGGGGGTGTACTACCCGGTCAGCGTGCTGCCCGCGTGGCTTCAGCCGATCAGCGCGCTGTCGCCCGCCACCTACGCACTGGAGGCCTGCCGCAAGATTCTGGGTGTCAACGGCACAGGGAAGACCATTGAGGCCGGGATAGGGCTGGGTGGGGTGCTCCCCGAACTGGGGATTCTGTTGCTGTTTGGGCTGGTGACGATTCCGCTGGGGCTGGTGGTGTTTGGGCGGGCGGAGACGTGGGCGAAGAAGACGGGGAAATTGAAACGGGCGGGGTAAGGGGGTTGCCCCACCCCCCAGCCCCCATCCCCAGAGGGGACGGGGGAGCAACCGCTGCGCTCGGCAAGAGTTTCTACTGATGTCGGTTAGTGCGCTCTATATGTTCACGTGTCTGGCCTCGACGCCATCCGCTGCCCACGCGCAAGGGCCTGCGCGCTGCGCGCACAATGGCCTCGCCTGGACCTGGGCGGTAGGGGGGCAGGAAGGCGTGGTGCGTGCAGTGGGTTCTACTTTCAACAGCAAAATAAGGCGCCTCTGCTTTAGCGCCTTTCAAAAGTAGACCCTCGTGTTCTCAGCTTTCGTGCCTACCATCTTCACGGGGCAAGCAACGGAAGCCGTCGTGCGCGCAGCGCGCGGGCGTAAGACGATGGGCGGCAGGTGTGCCACGGCGTCCACCGCGTATAAAGTCCAGGCCTCTCCGCCGCGCCAGTCGACCCCTGCCTAGTGCCAACGTTGCTCCCCCTGCCCCTCTGGGGGAGGGGGCTGGGGGGTGGGGCGAACGAGGCAACATTTCTCATCCACCTAACCGGCGTAAGCTCTAAGCCTCAGGCCAGCCGTTTCTGCATCAGCGCCGTGCGCTTACACTTCGCCACCACCTCGCCACGCTGATTCAGCGCCCGGTGCTCCACAATCACAATGCCCGCGTCTGGTCGGCTGCGGCTCTCGCGGACCTCCAGCACCTCCGATTCGGCACGAATGGTGTCACCGTGAAAGACAGGTTTCGGAAAGACCACATCCGTCAGCCCCAGGTTGGCGACCAGCGTGCCCAGCGTCAGTTCATGCACGCTCAGGCCCACGAGCAGCGACAGGGTCAGGAGACTGTTCACCAGGGGCTGCCCGAATTCAGTCTGCGCCGCGTAGTCGTGGTCCAGGTGCAGTGGCTGCGGGTTCATGGTCAGCGTCGTGAAAAACACGTTGTCGGCTTCGGTCAACGTGCGCGTCACGCGGTGGCGAATCACCGTGCCGGGCGTCAGTTCTTCCAGGTAGCGCCCCTGCGGACGGTTCAGATCTTCATTCATAGGACACCTCGGAGGGTGGACAGTGGGGCGTGGTCAGGGGAGGAGCGGCAAAAGGCTCTGGCTTGGGCTCAGACTGCCCCACTGGCCGCTGCCTCCTCGTCACTGCCTGCGCCCGCAACAATGGCGCGGGCGGCGGCCAGCATCGGCTCGTCCACCATCTGCCCCTCAAAGGCGAAGGCGCCGTGGCCACTGAGGCTGGCGTCATGGGCGGCGGCCAGCAGCGCGCGGGCGCGACTCAGCTCGGCTGCCGTGGCGCCGAAAATGTCGTGGGCCAGGGTGACCTGTGCGGGGTGGATGCACAGCTTGCCGGCGTACCCCAGCGCGCGGCCCTGCGCGGCGTCCTCGCGGAAGGCGGCTTCGTCGTTCAGGCGCGTCACCACGATATCCAGCACCGGTACACCGGCCAGGCGCGCGGCCAGCGCCACCTGCGAGCGCGCGTACAGCACCTCCAGGTTGCCTGGGGTGCGCTGACCGCCCAGGTCCGTGGTGTAGTCCTCGGCACCAAAGTAAGCCCACGCCACCGCGTCTTCGCGCAGGATGTCAAGGGCGTGCCACACCCCCGCCCCGGTTTCCAGGCCCGCCAGCAGGGGGAGGCTCAGGCCCCTTGCCGCCAGCGCTTCTGCCACCAGCCGCACGTCGGCCGCTGATTCCAGCTTGGGCACCACCACCCCGGCCAGTTCGGGCGTCAGCACCGCCAGGTCACCTTCAAAGTAAGGCGAGTGCGGCGCATTCACGCGCAGAAACACTGGCAGGTGAGGATGGGCCGCGATCAGGTCCCGCGCTGCGTCGCGGGCGACAGGCCGAGCCGCCGCCTTCGCCTCGGCGTTGGCCGGAATAGCATCCTCCAGATCAATCACCACCGCGTCGGGGGCGCTGCGGGGCAGCTTGGCAATTAGTTCGGCGCGGTTGCCTGGGGCAAACAGCAGGCTGCGGGGGCGCAGGGATACGCCGGGCGTCATCCCCGGCCTCCAGAACGAACGTTTGTTCTCATAGCGGTCAGGATAACGGCTCAGGGCTAGGGGCTTTCGGGGCGTTGCAAGCGCAGTAGGGCCGGGGAGAGAAAGCCCAGCACGCAGACCAGGGTGCTCAGGACGCCGCCCACCATAAACACGCCGCGCACACCAATCCATTCGCCCAGCGGCGCGGCCAGGGCCAGCCCCACAGGTCCAGCCAGGCCCATCACCGTGCCCAGGAGGGACAGCACCCGGCCTTGCAGGTGGTTGGGCACGGTGGTTTGCAGCAGGGCCGTCAGCGGCGCGTTACCGAAAGCGAAGGCGCCGCCGCTGACCACCCACCACACCACCGCCAGCCAGAACCCGTTTGCCGGGGCCAGCGCAGTCAGCGCCACCGTCAGGCACGAAGCCGCCAGGGCCAGCAGCACGGTCACGATGGGCCGTTTCGGATTCAGGGCCGCCACCAGCAGGCCACCCGCAATCATGCCCACGCCGGAGAGGCCTTCCATCAGGGCCACCTGCCCGGCCCCGCCGCCAAAGTGCGTTTTGACCAGCAGCGGGGTCAGGGTAAAGGTCGGCATGATGGTCAGGACCACCACGCCCAGCAGGCCGTACAGCCGCCGCAGACCAGGGCTGCGCCAGACCACATTCAGGCCCTCGCGGAATTCGGCCCAGACGCCCCGGCGGTCTCCGGGCATCACCTGGGGCTGCGGAATGCGGTACAGCAGCAGCGGCACCACGCCCAGCAGCGCTGTCACCACGTCAATGCCCAGCGCCGCGCCCAGCGGCAGCACGCTGATCGCCAGCGCCCCCAGCGGCGCGGCGGCTACCGTCATGACGCCCTGAAGGGTCTGGTTGAGGCCAGCGGCGCGCGGCAGAAAAGCGGGCGGCACCAGCATGGCGGTGCTGGCGGCGGCGGCTGGCCCCTGAAACGCCTGCATAGCGCTGCGGACAAACATCATGGTGTAGACGTGCCACAGCTGCACGTTCCCGCTGGCAAACAGCCAGATCAGCACGCCCATGCACGCGGCGCTCACGGTATCGGCCCCAATCATCAGGGCGCGGCGGCTGTAACGGTCGGCAAAAGTGCCGCCCAGTGGGCCCAGCAGCGCCTGCGGCAGCAGCGCGGCCATGCCCGACACCCCCAGCGCGGCGGCGCTGCCGGTGGTGTCGGTAATCCACCACAGCAGCACGAACTGTGTCAGGGCCGACCCGATCAGCGACAGGGCCTGGCCACCAAAAATGGCCCAGTAGCGCGTGGCCCAGCCGGGACCAGGATGGGGGGTGCTGGCGGTCAGCGGGTCCATGCAGTCAGGGCCTCCCGGAGGTGCTGGGCCTGAACGGCGCTCAGGCGGGGCTGGTCGCTGCGTTCGGCCAGCCAGTAGCCGTCGCAGGCCAGGCGAACGGCGTGGGCCACCCCCGGAGGCAGGCCGTCGGCTTCGGCCTGGTCCAGCAAAAAGGTCTGGGCATCAGTCAGGGCCTGCATCAGCGTGGGCTGTTCGGTCAGGGGCGCCAGGGCGCGGTGCAGCGCCATGTCCTTCTCGCTGTCCTCGAACGTCAGGGTGATGTAGGCGCGCAGCCACGCGCCGGGCCGCTGGCCGTGGTTGGCACATTCGCGGGCATAAGCCGCGTCCAGTTCCTCCTTGAACTGCTCCACCAGCGCCAGGGCCAGCGCCTGAAGCAGCATGTCCTTGCTGGGAAAGTGGTGCAGCAGCCCCCCCTTGCTGACGCCAGCCGCGCGGGCCACCGCGTCCAGCGAGAGGGCTGCGCCCTGGTCCTGAACGACCTGCCGGGCCGCCTGGAGCAGAGCCGTGCGGGTGAGATCGGGCTGACGGGATCTGGGCATATAGATAAAATACCGTCTGGACGGTCGGTAAAACTACCCCCACTGGCCTGCCTAGTTCCACGATTGACCCCCGCCCGCCCCGCCCGGTACAGTTGGCCCCATGTTCGCGGCACACAACAACGTGAATGATGATCCCTGTTAGGGGACGTCTCGCCGCATACCGCGCCCCCGACCCCAGCACACGGAGTCGGGGGTTTTCCTTGAGCCCGCAGGAGGCACCCTCATGACCCAGACCGAATCTCAGCCCATCCACCTTCCCCGCACCCTGACCCGCGATCTGGCTGCGCACGACGGCCAGCAGGTGCGCCTGCAAGGTTTTGTTCATGCCCGGCGCGACCTGGGCGGCGTGCAGTTCGTGGTGCTGCGTGACGTCTCGGGGCTGACCCAGTGCGTGGGCAGTGGCCTGACCCTGCCGCTGGCCGAGAGCAGCGTGGAGGTCGTGGGCACCGTCAAGGCCCACCCCAAGGCGCCGGGCGGGTTCGAGGTGCAGATTCAGAACTTCCGCGTCATCAGCGCGGCGGTGGAGCCTGCCCCTGTTGAGATTCCCAAGATGGAATGGAACGTAAACCCCGAGACCATGCTGGACTACCGCGTGGTGACGGTGCGGGGCCTCAAAGAGCGCGCGGCGCTGAAGGTGCAGGCCGAACTGGTGGCGGCCTTCCGGGACCACCTGGCCGAGGAGGGCTTTACCGAGATCAGCACGCCCAAGATTGTCTCGGCGGGGGCCGAAGGCGGCGCGAACCTCTTTCCCATCGACTACTTTGGGCATCCGGCCTACCTGGCCCAGAGCCCGCAGCTGTACAAACAAATTATGGTGGGCGTCTTCGAGCGGGTCTTTGAGGTCGCGCCTGTCTACCGCGCCGAGGAACACGCCACCAGCCGCCACCTGAACGAGTACCTGTCCCTGGACGTGGAGATGGGCTTTATTGAGGACGAGGACGATGTCATGGCGCTGGAGAACCGTCTGCTGGCGGCTATCATGGAGCGCCTGAAAGCGCGGTGCGCGCCCGAGTTTGCGCTGCTGGGGGCCACCCTCCCCGAGGTGCCGGCCTACATTCCGCGCATCACCCTGCTCGACGCCCGCGCGCTGGTGACCGAGAAGTATGGTCACGCGGTCGGCGGCAAAGACCTGGATCCCGAAGCCGAGCGCCTGCTGTGCCAGCACTACGCCGAGACTGAGGGCAGCGACTTCGTGTTTGTAACCAAATACCCCCGCGCGGCCCGGCCCTTCTACGCCCATCCCGACGCCAATGCGGACGGCACGCCCAGCCAGGACCTGACGCGCGGTTTTGACCTGCTGTTCCGGGGCATCGAAATCACCTCGGGCGGGCAGCGCATCCATGACCACGCGATGCTGATGGACTCGATTGCGGCTTACAAACTGAATCCCGAGTCGCTGGCCGGCTACACCGAAGTCTTCAAGTACGGCATGCCTCCCCACGGCGGCTTCGCCATCGGCGCCGAGCGCCTGACCGCCAAGCTGCTGGGCATTGCCAACGTGCGGTATGCCCGCGCCTTCCCCCGCGACCGGCACCGGCTGACGCCCTGAGCTGGTCGGCGCTGACTGTGCTGGTCCCGCGCTTCGGGAGGCCTGAGGGCGGAACTCAGCGTGGTTGAGGGGTATGATCCTCAACCACGCTGAGGCGAACAGAGTGAGTCGCCGTCAGAGACAGCGGCGAAAGTGGAGTGGAGGGGCGTTGTTGGCCCCTCAATGGAACTGGTAGCCGCTATGGGGGCACTCCTCAAGAGCACGGACTCCCAACGCAAGAGAATTAAAAAGGTCGAAGAGTCTCAGGAGACGGGATGCCGACTTCCTTGGACTCTTTGCTACTCAGCCCTTTAGACTCCCTGCCTATGGAAGAATTCGCGCAGTTCAGTGTGGACGGTCAGCGGCTGTACGGCATGATGCACCGCCCAGAAGGCATCCCACCCGCACACGGCTGGCCCAGCGTGGTGATCCTGCACGGCTTTACAGGGAACCGGGGCGGAGACCACCGCCTGCTGCCGCTGCTGTCGCGTGTCCTGGCGGCGCGGGGGGTGGCGAGCCTGCGGTTTGATTTCCGGGGCAGTGGCGAGTCGCAGGGGGACTTTAGCGAGATGACTGTCTCGCGCGAAGTTCAGGACACCGAAGCCGCCTTTGAGTATGCGCGCCGTCAAGCGGGACTGGACCCCGAACGGGTCATGCTGCTGGGCTTCTCGATGGGCGGCCTCGTGGCGGCCCTGAGTGCCCCGCGCGTGCGCCCGCACCGGCTGGCGCTGTGGGCGCCGGCTCTGCCCGAACTGTGGTTGCCCTTCCTGCGCGGCGGGTTTCTGCCCGCCACGGTCACGGATTACAACGGCTGGCCGCTGGGCCGCGAATTCTTGCAGGAGATGACCCGCCTGAAGCCGCTGGACGCCGCGCAGGCCTGGGGCGGCGAGGCCCGCGTGTTTCACGGCGACGCCGACCAGACCTGCCCCCCCGAGTTTGGCGTGCGCTACGCCCGCGCCCTGGGCTGCGACGCGGTGGCTATTCCGGGCGCAGGCCACACCTTCGACTCGCTGGACGCCGTGGACATGCTCCACCGCGAGACCGCCCGCTTTCTGGCAAGCGGCTAAGAGATCGGTTGGGCTGGAGACCCTGCCTTTCTAGTCTTGGGAACAGAGGGCCTGAGAAAGGCTGTCTGGGACGAGCCTCTGGTGCCCTGGGAGAGAGTCACTCTCGATTGCACACGGGGTCGCCACCTGGCTATGGAGATTCGCAGTGATATGCAGTTTGACCGAGGCCACTCTCCCAGCGCGTTTGAGGCAGTTGCACTCAATGGCTCTGGGTACTGCTCCAAATTCTCCGTCCCAAACAGATAGAAGCAGCTCCGGCCAGCGCCTGACTAAAAGGCCCCTCCCTCCCTGTCATCTCATCAGCAGGTTCGGCAGGCTTAGTGATCCTGTGGAGGTGCCGCAACCTGCGGGTCGTTCTCGACCACATAAGCGTGGAGCTGGGCCAGTTTGCCGTCACGGAAGCGCCAGACGTCGCAGTAGGCGTGATGGGTCGCCTGGCCATCTTCGCCGGTCAACGTGATGTCGCCGGTGACGGCCAGAAAATCGCCTTCGGCAATCATGTGGTGAACGTTGAACCTGGGCGGTTCGCGGTACGCAGTGGCCATCCACTGCCGAACAGCGGCCTTGCCCTTCAGCGTTCTGTCGCCCACGAAGGTCCAGTCGGTGTCCTCTGTGCAGAACGCCAGGAAGCCCTCATGGTCCCCGGCCGAGATGGCCGCGTTGGCCTGTTCCAGCAGCTGCTTGTGGTGCTCTGACATAAAGCCTCCTCTGAGCGGTCTGCTGACTGTACCTCCTGGCCGAGAAGCCCCGCTTTACGTACTGGCCCACAACACCGCCGCCTCGGCGCGCAGCGGCAGCGGTTCCGGGGCCGGGCGGCCCAACACATAGCCCTGGGCGTAGTCGGCGCCCAGCGCCGTCACCAGTTTCAGAACGTCCACGGTTTCGATGCCCTCGGCCACCACCTCAATCTCTAATTCGTGGGCGTAGCGAATCAGGGCGGCCACGAGGTCCACCCGCGGGTCGTTGCCGTGCAGGTTGGCACTCAGGTCGCGGTCCAGTTTCACGATGTCGGGTCTCAGGGCGGCCAGATAGGTCAGGCTGGTGTGGCCGGCCCCCAGGTCATCCAGCGCCACGCGCGCCCCCTCGGCGCGGTAGCGGGTCAGAATGCGGCGCAGCATGTCCAGATCGGGAAACTGCTCGCTTTCCGTGACCTCGAACACCAGGCGGCCAAAATCGGCCCCGGCTTCGCGGCAGGCGGCAAAGGTCGTTTGGAGGCAAACATCCGGGTTGTACACGACGCCCGGCGCAAAGTTGATAAACAGTTGCTGGTCCTGCGTCAGCTGCGGCGTGGCCTGACGAATGGCCTCACGCCGGGCCAGCGCGTCGAAGGCGCGCAGGTGACCGTGGCTCTCGGCGGCCCGCAGGAGTTCGCCGGCGCCCAGGCGCTGACCCCTGTGTGGTGCCCGCACCAGCGCCTCGTAGCCGGTGACCGCGCCGGTGCCCAGGGCCACGATAGGCTGCAGGTCAAACGTCAGTGTTTTCAGCGCGTCAGCGTACCAGGGGGTTTCCAGGCGGTTCAGCCACACGGCCAGGGGGCGCACCGCCCAGGGGTCGGGCTGGCCCGAGGTCAGGGCCGGGGTCGCCAGCAGTTCGGTCTGGGCGGAGGGGCCAGCCAGCTCTAGCAGCGCCCGCAATTCGGCGTGTGCTGAGGCCGGAAAATGCCGCGCGTCACCAGGCTGCGGGCCAGGAGCCATGCGGTCCAGTAGGCGCTGCACGTGCGCGGTAGTTCCCCGGACCCACAGGCCCCCCGACTCATTCCAGACTGGCGAAGAGGTGGCCAGGCAGTCGCAAGGCGAAGAGGAGATTGGGGCTGGCATATGGGTCCTAGCGTGCCATATCCGGTCTGTAAAAATCCTTGCAAGGACTGACCCGCCGCTCTGTGAAGTTACAGCTCCAGCAGCGCCCCCAGTACCGCTGCGCCGACCACCACCAGAGCGGCATTCACCCGCGTGCGCCACAGCAGCGCAAAAGCGCTGACGGCGATCATGGCCTCGGCCCAGCCGTGCAGGGTGCCGCGGGCCAGGACCAGGGCGCCCGCCAGTAGCACCCCGGCCCCGAACGGCAGCAGAGCCGCGCGCAGGGCGGGCAGCCAGCGCCAGCGGCTCAGGCGCTGCCAGGCCAGCATGGCGGCGGCGCTGAGCAGGGCGGTGGGGCCGTAAAACCCGGCGGTGGCGGCCAGAGCGCCCCACCAGCCGCCCGCCGCGAAGCCGTAGTGCGTCATGGCCAGCATGTTGGGGCCGGGCATGATCTGGCCCAGCGCAAAGCCGTTGGCGAGCAGTTCGGGGGTCAGCCAGCCCCTCTGGTCCACCAGCACCCGCTCGATTTCGGGCAAGTTGGTGCCGCCAAAGCTGACCAACCCCAGCCGCATGAAGGTTAGCAGCACGTCCCAGGGATCGGCGGTCATGCGCCGCTCCGGGGGCGGTTGACGGTCAGACCGGCGGCCACCACCACTGCCAGCACCGGCAGCAATTCCAGCCGCAGCAGGGCCAGGGCGGCGAAGGTGGCCAGGGTCAGCGTCAGCCCGCCTCGCACCCCCAGGGCCACCTTCAACACCGGCACCGTGGCGGTCAACATCACCCCCAGTGCCGCGCAGGCCGCGCCCCGCAGGGCACTTTGCACGGCCGGTGGCAGCCCGCCGGGCAGGCCCAGCGTAATGACCGTAACCGTCAGCATGGCGACCAGCCCCGGCGCCAGCAGGCCCAGCACCGACAGCGCCGCCCCGCGCGGGCCGCACAGCTGCGCGCCAATCATGGCGGCTAGGTTGACAGCGTTGGGGCCGGGCGTCAGCTGCGCCAGGGTAAATGCCTCGGCAAAGGCGGCGTCGGTCAGCCACGCCCGCGCTGCCAGGGCGCGGCGGGTGTGCGCGGGCAGCCCCCCGCCAACGCCCGACAGCGCCACGCCCAGGAACAGGCGCAGCAGTCCCGCCGGGGTGGGGGGCGTGGTCGCTGTCACCGGAGACTGCTCCGGCTCTGGCACCGCTGGGACAGAGGCTGGGGCGCTCATGCCGTTCAGCCTAGAGCCGCGCGGGCCGGGGCTGGGCGTGACTGCACCGGGAACATGGGCGAACGGAATGCACGAAATAGAGGAAAAAGAGGGCGCTGCCTTAGCCGGTGAGGGGTGGAAGGTCCAGCCGCGCCAGGCAAAAAGGCCTCTGCCGAAACGGTGCCTGCGGGCCGCTGGGAGTGCTGTTTCTCAAGGACAGGCCAATCTCAACGCACCGGGCCGCATGGCTCGCCCGGCGCCGCCAGCCTCTGCTGGCAGGATGTGCGCGCCGACACGGTGCCCAGTTCCAAGCCGGAAAACGCCTGTGGGCCTGAGGACCAGAATGAGGAACGCCCAGTTCATCTGCCCAGCCGAGGGAACGCCCCAGCAGGCCACAGCTCTGTTCGGCGCACATTGCCGCCGGGCAGGGACCGCTGCTCTAGGCTGAGGCCACCTATGACCAGCCAGCCATCCAGCGCCGCCGTTCAGGTGCAAGGCCTGAGTAAAAGTTACGCCGTCCACGACAAGGAGCCGGGATTCGTGGGCAGTGTCAAAGCGTTCGTGAACCGCAAGACCCGGCAGGTGGAGGCGGTGCGCGGCGTCTCCTTTGAGCTGGCCCCAGGCGAGATTGTGGGCTTTCTGGGGCCTAACGGCGCCGGCAAGACGACCACCCTCAAGATGCTCTCCGGGCTGCTGCATCCATCGGGCGGGTCGGCGCGGGTGGCGGGGTTCGAGCCCCGGCGCCGCGAGCGCGCCTTCCTGAAAACCATCACCTTGGTCATGGGGCAAAAACAGCAGCTGATGTGGGACCTGCCCGCCCTGGACTCCTTTCTGATCAACCAGGCCGTCTACGAGATCCCCGACCAGCAGTACCGCGCCACGATGGCCGAATTTACCGAGGTGCTGGGGCTGGAGGGCATCCTGAAAAAGCAGGTGCGCAAGCTGTCTCTGGGCGAGCGCATGAAGTGCGAACTGGCCGCCGCCCTGCTGCACCGCCCGAAGGTGCTGTTTCTGGACGAGCCCACCATCGGCCTGGACGTGAATATGCAGGAAGCCGTGCGGGCTTTTGTGCGCGAATACAACGAGCGCCACGGCGCCACCGTGATGCTCACCAGCCACTACATGGCCGACGTGACCGCCCTGGCCCAGCGCGTGCTGGTGATTGACGCCGGGCAACTGGTGTTTGACGGTGACCTGCACGCCCTGACCGAACGCGGCAGCGGCGGCAAGACCATCCGGCTGCAACTGCGCCGCCCCGCGACCAGTGATGAACTGGCGGCGTTCGGCCAGGTGGTGTCCAGCGACGGCCTGAGCGCCGAACTGACGGTGCCGCGCGGCGAGGTCAGCGAGCGCGCCGCGCGGCTGCTCTCGGGGCTGGATGTGGCCGACCTGACGGTCGAGGACCCGCCCATCGAAACCGTGATGGCCGAGCTGTTTGGTGCCCGCTCGGCGCCGGCCTCTGCCCACCCGGCCCCCGAGGCCGCGCTGTGACCTGGGCGTGGCGCCGGCTGCGCGTGCTGTTCTCCACGCAGTTTGCCCTGATGGCCGAGTACCGTGCCGAGGTGATTATCTGGATGCTCTCGGGCACCCTGTCACTTGTCATGATGCTGGTGTGGATGGCGCAGGCGGCGGCCGCGCCGGGCGGGCAGGTACGCGGCTACTCGCCAGCCGAGTTTGCTACCTACTTTCTGGCGACCTGGCTGGTCTCGCAGCTGATGGTGGTCTGGGTGGCGCACGAGCTGGACCCGGCCATTCGCCAGGGGCAGCTCTCGCCCTGGCTGCTGCGGCCTCTGGACCCGTTCTGGTCGTACTTTATTGGCCACGTCGCCGAGCGCTTTGTGCGCCTGCCCGCGCTGCTGGCGCTGGTCGCCCTGTTCGCTTGGCTGGCCGGGGCGCAGTTTACCCGCGAGTGGTGGGTGTACCCGGCAGTGGTGGGGCTGGCGGCGCTGGGGTTTACCGTGCGCTTCCTGTGGGAATACCTGATTGGGCTCCTGGCCTTCTGGACTGACAGCTCGACCAGCTTTCAGGAACTCGTGTGGCTGCTGTACGCCGCGCTGGGCGGCATGTTTGCGCCGCTGGCCTTTTACCCCGAATGGGTGCAGCGCGTGGCGGTCTGGACCCCTTTTCCGTACATGCTGGGCCTGCCCGCGCAGCTGCTGTCCGGCAAGGCCACGGCCGAGCAGGCCGGGCAGGGCGCGGCGGTGCTGCTGGGCTGGGGGGTCATTTTTGTGCTGCTGCGTTTGTGGGTGTGGCGCGCAGGGTTGCGGCGCTACGGGGCGGTGGGCGCATGAGCGCGTCCGGTCTGACGGTTCCGGGCCTGTCCGGGGTGGCCCGGTGACCCGCTACCTGCGCCTGGTGCGCGTGTTTACCGGGGCCAGCGTGTCGGCACAGCTGGAATACCGCGCCAACTTTTTCGGGGCGGTGCTGGCCAGCCTGGGTGAGGCGGGGGTGGCCCTGCTGGGTATTTCCATCCTGTTTGGGCAGCCGGGGGCCACGTCGGTCGGCGGCTGGACCTTCCGTGAGGCGCTGCTGGTGACCGGCTTTTTTATGCTCACCGAGGGCTTTATCTCCGTGGTGGTGCAGCCCAACATGAGCCGCATCAGCGAGGCCATTCGCACGGGCAACATGGATTTCACGCTGCTCAAGCCCATTGACGCCCAGTTCAACGTGAGCGTGCGGTATCTCAATCTCCTGCGGTTTCCCGACGTGCTGCTGGGGCTGGGGCTCTTGCTGTACGCCTCGGCTGGCTTGCCCGTCACGCTGGCTGGCGTCCTGAGCGCCGCCACGCTGTACCTGTCGTCGCTGGTCATCGTGTACTGCATCTGGCTGGGTCTGAGCACCACCGCCTTCTGGCTGGTCAAGACGCAGAACGTCTCCGAGCTGTTTAACGGGGTCTTCGGCGCGGCGCGCTTTCCGGTCACGGCCTTTCCGGTGCCGGTGCGCGTGGTGCTGACCTTCGTGGTGCCGGTGGCGTTCATCACGACGGTTCCGGCGCAGGCCCTGGTGGGCAGCCTGACGCCTGCGCTGGCGCTGGCTTCGCCCGTGGTGGCCGCCGCGCTGTTTTGGGTCACGCGCCGCTTCTGGCTCTACGCGGTGGCCAGTTACACCAGCGCCAGCAGTTGAGAAGGTTGCCGTTCATTCCCCGATGAACCGAGCGGAGCGGGCCGCCAAGAAGTTCAGTTGTGGAGGTAATGGAGCGGTTCCGACCCTTTTCTGGACATGCGCCCTGCGGCAGCCTTGAGATGGATGCCAGTTCAGCCCGGAAGAAAAAGGATGGCCATTCGTATGATGGCTCTCGTATGACGAACGTGGCCGCCTGGACCGCGCTGGGTCAGCCGCGCCCGCGCGCCTTGCCTCTCACGGCAGCCGTCCGCGCTCAGCTGGCCCATCTGGCCGAGTGGCGCGACCTGGCCTCACCTGCCGCCGCCGAGCGGGCAGGAGCTGAGTTCTCGGGCGAGCGCGCCCTGGCCGCCGACCTGCTGGGCGTGCGCCCCTGGCTGCCCCCGGACCTGAGCCCCCGTCAGGCTGTTGCGGCGGTCTTTGCCCACGAGTGGGCGGGCTTTCTGGCGCTGCTGGGCGAACATGGTCCCTGGGTATACATCGCGGATGTGCGTGCCCTGCAGCGTCTGTCGGGGGCCTACGGCGCGCTGGTGGGGGCTGCCCAGGACGTAAGCGAGGAGGTCGTCCTGAGCGCCGCGCAGGCCTCGGTGACCCTGGGGCCTGGCCGCACGCTGCTGCCGCGCCTGGAGGCGGTGCCCTACCGCCAGCCCCGGCGCGGGGCGCTGGCTGCTGGGGCCCTGGTGGCGCTGGAATCGGCCTTCTGGACGCAAGCCGCCGAGCTGGCCCAGGAGCGGCACCGAGCCTGGGCGGCGCGGCGGCTGTAGCACGCTGATAGCGGCTGTGGGTTAGGGGCGGGGCTCACGCCCGCTAGCTCTTGGACCTGCTTCGTTCGTCTGCCTGTTCCACCCTGAAGGCAGACAACGCCCCCTCATAGCAGAACTCAGCGTGGTTGCGGATCACCACCCTCAATCACGCTGAAACACAGTGAGTGTCGGTCAGAGACAGCGGTGCCAATGGCACTGGCAGCCGCTGTCAATTCCGTTAGCGCTGCTGTCTCCTGCGGTCCTTCCCTCGGTTCACCCCCGCGTGGTTGAGGCCTCCTTCAGCGGTTCTACCGCTCTTGGCACCGTCCAGAGCCTCAGGACTGGCTCAACGCCGCGCCTCTGGCGGTCAGGCGCCGCGCCGCACTAGGCTCTCGCCATGACCGCCGAGCCCCTGCTGCTTCGCCCGCTGAAAATGCGTGACCTGACGCTGCCCAACCGCGTCGTGGTGTCGCCCATGTGCATGTATTCGGCCCAGAACGGGCTGGCCAACGACTTTCATCTGGTGCATCTGGGGCAGTACGCCCTGGGCGGGGTGGGGCTGATTTTCACCGAGGCTGCTGCCGTCAGTCCCGAAGGCCGCATCAGCCCTGAAGACCTGGGCCTGTGGGACGACCGCCACATCACGCCGCTGGGCCGCGTCACCGACTTCGTTCACACGCAGGGCGGGCTCATTGGCGTGCAACTGGCCCACGCCGGGCGCAAGGCCAGCACCTATGCCCCCTGGCGCGGGCGCGGCGCCGTGCCCGACGAGCGCGGCGGCTGGGAGGTCATGGGCCCCAGCGACCAGCCCTACAGCGAGGCCCTGCGTTCACCGCGCGCCATGACCGCCGAGGACATTGAAGCCGTCACTGCCGCCTTTGCCCGTGCTGCCCGCCGCGCCGAGATTGCCGGGTTTGACGCCGTGGAAATTCACGCCGCGCATGGCTACCTGCTGCACCAGTTCCTGTCACCCCTGGCCAACACCCGCACCGACGACTACGGGGGGGCCTTTGACAACCGCGTGCGCCTGCTGCTGGAAGTGACCCGTGCGGTGCGGGGCGCCTGGCCTTACCACAAGCCGCTGTTCGTGCGCCTGTCGGCCACCGACTGGGCCCCGGGCGGGTGGGACGAGGAGCAAACAGTCGCGGTGTGCGCTCTGCTGGCCCGCGAAGGCGTGGACGCCGTGGACATCAGCAGCGGCGGCCTGACCAGTGAGCAGCAGATCACGCCCGGCCCGGCTTACCAGGCGCCTTTCGCCGCCGCCGTCAAGGCCGCCGTGCCCGACCTGCACGTCATGACGGTGGGCATGATTGACACCCCTGAGCGCGCCGAGGGCCTGCTGCAAAACGGCGACGCCGACCTAATTGCCCTGGCCCGCCCCCTGCTGGGCGATCCCCACTGGACCCAGGCGGCTGCACAGGCGCTGGGGGTGCCGCTGGACTTGCCTGCGCCGTATGGCCGCGCGACCCGCACCACCTGAAGCAGACTGAGCTGAGAGGCGACGTGGGCCACCCCTCACGCCCATAGCCAGACGGCAGGGGAGGCGTGTTCCCGCCCCGCTCTATACTGCCCTCCAGAACGCCCCGTGGGACTCTGGCGTGACTTCCGAGACACCCCTCTGTAGGTTGCACCTTGCCGTCACGCCGCCATTTCCCGGCGGCGTTCTGCTGTGTTGCGTGCTCATGGAGCCTCAGCAGGAACAGGGCCGGCCCCTCACTGCTCCTCCGCCACAAGCCGTATGACTGTGCGGAGGCTTCCCGCCAGAATGGACAGGCGCCTGGACTCTGTAGCTTCAGGCAGTCACCTTTTGGAGGAACCCCTATGCCCAGCGCCGACACCGTGGCGCGCGAGGACCTGACGCTGTTTTTGAATGCCGCCTACGCGTGCACTGGACAGCGCGAGTTCTACCACACCGCCGAAGACCAGCGCGTCAGCGTGCAGTTTTTACACGCCTACATTCTGGGCAATTACCGGCGGCTGTATGCACGGACCCTGGCGGCGGGGGTCAACGACTTCAACGCCGCCGAAATCATCCTGAACCTGCTGCGCACCGGCCGGCAGACCCCGCCCGACTTCCGGGCCGAGGAAAACGCGCTGCTGACCGCCGCCCTGCGCCGCCTGCCCCCGCAGCGCGGCTGGAAACTCTTGAGCCGGCTGCGGCAGGAGCGGGTCAACAACCGCCGGACACGGGCGCTGCTGCGCGCCTATATAGCGGGTCAGCGCGACCTGACTTTTCAGGCGGTCAAATACCGGCGGCATGTGCGGGCGGCGGCGCTGCATGCCCACCTGACCCTGCCCGGCGAACTGCCCGCCTTCCTGTTCGGGCAGCATAGCCGCGCCTTCCTGACGCCGCTGCTGGAAACCTTCCGGCAAGCGCGCTACAGCGGGCAAGCGGTCTACGACCTGCCGTTCACGGTGGCGCAGGGTCTGGCGGCCAAGCACGGGATTCCCCAGGCGGTCTTTCTGAGCCGCATCGAGCCGCGACTGACCGAGCGCGAACGCCTGCGCCTCCAGGGTCAGAGTGAGGGCCGGGTCGAGCTGCGCCCCGAGCGCCTGTCGCTGAGCGCCCTGTGCCTGTACGTGCTGTCATTGCCGCTGCACGAGCGTCAGGCCCGTCAGGAAGAACTGAACGGCTGGCTGTCGCGCGCGGCTGGCGCCCTGCTGGCCCGCGCGCCGCTGCCGTTGCCCCCTGGCCCCGTGGCGTCGCTGCTGGACAATTCAGCCTCTGCGGCGGGGTCGCGGGAGAAACGCCGCCGCCCCCTGGCGCTGGCCCTGGCGGCCGACGCCCTGCTGCGGGCCGCCCGCCCGGAAGGCAGCTACCAGGCTTTCTGGACCCGGCCGCCCCCAGAGGCGCTGCTGGTACAGGCGCGCGGGCAGACGAACCTCAGCGAGCGGCTGCTGGACGCGCTGGACTGGGGCGCCCGCATGGTACTGGTGGTCTCGGACGGCGTGGAAAATGACCCGCCCGGCGCCTTTCATCCGGCGCTGGTGGCCGCCCGCCGCCTGGTGCCGGGCCTGGAGGTGGTGCATGTCAACCCTGTCTTTGACGCCGAGATGCTGACGGTGCGCGCCCTGAGCCCCCTGCTGCCGGCGGTCGGCCTGAGGAGCGCCGAAGACCTGCCCACCGCCCTGGGCTTTGCCCGGTTTGCGGCGGGCCAGGCCAGCCTGACCGAGCTGGAAAACTACCTGGCCGGGCGCGTGCAGACGTTCTTGCTGACTGGAGGGCGCCGTGCTGAGGCTTGAGGGCCTGACCCCGGCCCCGGCCCAGGTGCGCGGTGCGTTCCGGCTGGTGCCGCTGCTGCGCACGCGCCCCTGCGACGACGTGCGCCTGTCGCCGGGTGTCATGGCTGCTGGGGTCAAGGTGGTGGCGCTGCCCGACCAAGCGCACTACGTCGCCTTTGTGCCCCACGCCCTGCGGCTGGATTGGTCGTCTTCAGGCGCGCCGTTGATGGCGCTGGGCACCCAACTGGCGGGACCGCAGCATTCCTCCTCGCCGCAGCCCTGGCGCGGTCTGGAATTGGTGGACCGGATGCGCAAACGCGAGAGTGCGGGCCTGCGCTTTTTGCCGCTGCATCTGGCGCTGGAGGGCCTGCTGGCGCTGCACTTTGCGCCGCCGCGCGTGGCCTGGAAGGAGTTGTCACATGACTTTCTGCGCGCCGGGCTGGGGTTCCGGGCAGAATCGGGCGTGCCCGGCAGTCTCCTTCCCGGCTTCGAGGACGCCCTGAACACCTTTGAAGTGCATGAGGGCCAGGTGGGCCTGCTGGTATTCACAGGTGATCAGCTCGCCTCGGCCTTTGTGGTGCCCTCAGCGCAGGATTATCGCCGCCTCCACCGCACAGTGCTGGAGGACCTGTACGGCGAACTGGTGCTGCGCTACGCCGTGCTGTACCCCGAGCCGCCGCCCCTGGAGGCTGCGCCCCGCTTTGAGGCCGCCCGCACGCTGCCCGAGCTGCGCGCCGCCCTCATGGGGGTGCGCCGCGAGTGGGCCAGCTTTGTGGAGGGCGCAATGCTGACCGACCTGCTGCGCCGCCCACTGCTGACCGAGCCGGTCTATCAGGCCGGGCCGCTGCGCCTGGAGCGCTTCGTGACCGACCTTGATCCCCGGCAGATCAACCACGTTGGCGAGCGCCTGACCCGCCCGGACGGTGAACTGCTGTATCTCAAGACCTTTCAGCTGTCGGCGGCGCAGACCCGGCGCGCGTATCTGCTGCATCAGCTGGCTGGCTACGGGTGGCATCTGGCCGACGCCGCAGAGGGCCTGGGCACCACCGTACCAGACCTCGTGGCGCGCATCGAGAAGGCCGGCTTTGGTTACCTGCTGACCCAGGCGGTGCGCGAAACAGCCGCCAAAGCTCGGCGCCTCCGCTAGGTCGCTGGTTCAAAATCCGGCGCGTCGTCCGTAAATTGCCCGTCCAGCAGGTGCAGGGTGCGGTCGGCGTGGCGGGCCAACCGCTCGTCGTGGGTGACCAGCAGCACGCCTGCGCCTTCCTCGCGCGCCAGGGTGACCAGCAGCGCGGCCACCGCCTGCGCGTTGGCGCGGTCCAGGCTGCCTGTGGGTTCATCGGCCAGCACGGCTGCCGGGCGGGCCGCCAGGGCGCGGGCCACCGCCACCCGCTGCCGCTCGCCGCCGCTCAGAACGCCGGGGAGGGTGCCTTCGCGCCCCGCCAGACCCACGCGGCGCAGCAACCCCGCCGCCCGCGCCTCGTCGCCCTGGCCCGACAGGCGGCAGGGCAGCAGCACGTTTTCCAGCACATTCAGGTCGTCCAGCAGATAGTGGTGCTGAAACACCAGCCCCAGCTGCCCGGCCCGCCGCGCCGCCCGCACCTGGGTGCCCAGGGTGTCCACCCGCGTCCCCGCCCACCAGACCTCGCCGCCCTGCGGGGTGTCCAGGCCGCCCAGCAGGTGCAGCAGGGTGCTTTTGCCGCTGCCGGACGGCCCAGTCACGGCCACCACTTCGCCCGGCGCGACACTCAGGCTCACGCCGCGCAGCACCGTCATGGGGCCGTACGCCTGGGTCAGGTGGCGGGCGTCCAGGGCGGCAGGGGCGGGGTGGGTCACGCGGCGCATGGTAGCTCATCCGGTTTCCGGTGCAATTGTTGGTACCGGCGGTGCCAGTTGAGGAACAGCGAGTAGGAGCCGAAAGGGTGCTGGGCAGGACAGATAGCAGCCCATCACTGTAGGTCAAGATCCCCCCAGTGGGCGGCGCCGTTGTGGTGGCTGGGGCCGGCACGCTAGCATGGGCCGCAATGGCGCGCCTGGACGACCTCAAAGCATCTTTTCTTTTCCACAACGTGCCCCAAGGAGCGCTGCAAGAGGCGCTTCAGGTCATCACCGAGCGGCACTACCGCGCGGGCGACACCATCCTGGAGCAGGACGCCGAGGGCGAGGCGCTGCACCTCCTCACGCGCGGTGTCGTGCGGGTCAGCCGGGTGAGTCTGGGCAGCCGCGAGCGCGTGATGGGCGACGTCTACGCGCCGGGCGTGGTGGGTGAAACCGCCGTGCTGGGCGGCGGCGAACGCAGCGCCACCGTGGTCGCCCTGACCGACGTGACCACGCTGATGCTCTACCGCTCTCATTTCCGGCAGATTCTGCGCCGTCACCCGGACGTGCTGTGGAACCTGAGCGTCATGCTGGTGCAGCGCGTGACCCACCTGAACGACGAGCTGATCGCCTTTGGCCTGAACACCGAAGCGGCCCTGAGCCACGTCTTTACCACGCTGTACCGTCAGCGGGTGCAGGCGCAGGTGCCTCAGCCCGAGGTGCTGCCGCTGTCCACCCAGGACATCATGAGCCGCATTTCCAGCAGCCGCGAAACCGTGTCGCGCGTGATGCGCAAGCTGGAAGGGCAGAAGCTGCTCAAAAGTAACGGCCAGACCGTGACCCTGCTGGACCCAGGAGGTCTGGAAAACGTCACGATGGAAGAAGCCGA
Organism: Deinococcus betulae; assembly: GCF_020166395.1. Taxonomy (NCBI): domain Bacteria; kingdom Thermotogati; phylum Deinococcota; class Deinococci; order Deinococcales; family Deinococcaceae; genus Deinococcus; species Deinococcus betulae. The sequence continues at coordinate 26,258 of NZ_JAIQXU010000010.1, forward strand.
CAGCCTGGACTGACTGCAGCTTTCAGCGTCTGGAGAGCGGCTTCTATAACCTTGATGATGCTGTCCGGCGACCACAGAAGACAGTTTTGAAGCGGCGCTCCAGCCTGCGCCCGCTATCCTGGCCCGCATGAATCTCGTTCGTATGACGTGGCAGGGGCAGCCCTGCTGGGGAGAGCTGGAAGGGGAGACCGTTCACCTGCGCGCCGGCATGCTGGGGCCGCGCACCGGCGAGGCGGCGCCTTACACCCCCGCCGCCCTGCTGGCCCCCGCCGAGCCCAGCAAGATTGTATGTGTGGGCCGCAATTATCTGGACCACATCCGCGAACTGGGCAATGACGCGGCTGGGCTGCCCACCGAACCGGGCATCTTCCTCAAGGGTCCCAACGCCCTGGCCGAGCCGGGCGGCGCCGTCACCAGACCAGATTGGACCGAGAACTTTCACTTTGAGGGTGAACTGGCCGCTGTCATCGGCACGCGGGCCAGCCACCTGACCCCGGAGACGGCCCTGAGCGCTGTGGCGGGCTACACCTGCGGCCTGGACCTGACAGCCCGCGACCTGCAAAAGACCGACCTGCAATGGTTCCGCGCCAAGGCCGCCGACCGCTTCTGCCCGCTGGGGCCGCAGCTGGTGACCGACCTTGACCCCCTTGACCTGCGCGTGCAGACCCGCGTGAACGGCGAGATTCGCCAGGACAGCCGCACCAGCCACATGATCTTTGACCTGCCGGCCATCCTGACGTACATCACCCGTTACGTGACCCTGGAGCCGGGCGATGTGGTGCTGACTGGCACCCCCGAAGGCGTCGGGCCACTGGAACGCGGCGATGTGGTAGAGGTCGAGGTCGAAGGTGTCGGGGTCCTGCGCACGCCGATTTTGTAACGTTGGGCGCTATGCTGGCGCCACTGTGACGTCCGAGTCTGGCCAGCCTGTCCCCGCTTCACTACCGCCGCTAGCAGTCGTCTTAAACCCCCAGGCGGGCGGCGGCCTGGCCCTGCGGGAATGGCCCCGGCTGGAAGCTGAGTTGCAGCGGCGTGGCCTGGCCCACACTCTGATTCAGGAGGAATCCGGCGAGGCGGCGCTGGCGCGGGTGGCGGCCTTACCGGCCGACATGGCGGTGATGGCGGTGGGCGGTGACGGCACCGTGGGCGCCCTCCTGAGCGCTGTGGTGGGCACGGGCCGGCCGCTGGCCATCGTCCCGCTGGGCACCGGCAACGATTTTGCGGGGCTGCTGGGCCTGCGCCCCGGTCAGTTTGGCGAGGCCCTGGACCGCCTGCACTACCAGCCGCGCGCCCTGGACGCCATGCAGGTCACTATTGTTCAGGGCGATGAGGCTGGGCGCACAGTCGTCCTGCTCAACGGCCTGGGCATGGGCTTTGACGCCGATGTCACCGCCAACATGGACACCATGCCCGCGCGGCTGCGCGGCCTGGCGCGGTATGTGGCCTCGGCGCTGTCCACCCTGCGGCACCTGAAGCTGGCCCGCGTGGAGGTGGTGGCTGACGGTCAGACGCTGTATGCCGGCCCCAGCCCCCTGGCCGCCGTGATGAACGGCACCCGCTACGGCGGCGGCTTTCTGATCAGTCCTCAGTCCGATGTGCGCGACGGCCTGCTGAACGTCGTGGTGGGCGGTCCCATGACCAGGGGCCAGCTGCTGGGCCTGATGGTCCGCGTGCTGCGCGGCGCCCACCTGGGTCATCCGCTGGCCCACCACACCCAGGCGCGCGAGGTGCAGGTAACCTGGGACACGCCCACCCGTCTGCATCTGGACGGCGACCTGTACGGCCGCGTGACCGCACTGCAGGTGCGGGTGCTGCCAGGGGCGACGCTGCTGCTCAATGCGTGAAGGAAAGTGGGGAGTGGGTTGTGGGCAGTGGCAAAAGATTTGGAGAGTCAGTCGCTCTGTCCTCGGCCAGCAGAAAACCTGACGTGAATTGAGCTGGAAAGCGTCAGGGACGGCAGCGAGCCTCGCTTCCCCTCGCCGAGTCCGAAAAAACCTTCTCTCTGGCTTCCAGCTTGCCGCAGCAGCTCGCATCAGGCATCTGAACGAGGAGAGGTGGGTTGGGGAATGCTCTTCCCACAACCCACCTCCTCCACCCCGCAACCTTATTTCAGCTTCGCCAGCGTGGCCTTAGCCAGCTCCTCGTTGCGCTTTTCCCAGAAGGTGTCGGCGCTGAAGCTCAGGGCCTTGTCCAGCTGGGCAGCGGCTTCGGCTTTCTTGCCCTGCAGAATCAGGGCGTTGGCGTACTCAATGCGGTGAACGGCCACGTTGGGCTCCAGCGCAATGGCCTTTTCAAAGTTGGGGATGATCTGGTTGCGGTCGGCCCCGGTGGCGCGCGTGGCGATAAAGCCCTTACTGATCAGGTTGGCGTTCCACAGCCCCAGAGCCACGTAAGCGCCCGCCAGCTTGGGTTCTAGGCGCACGGCCGTATCCAGGTTCTTTTTCATCTCGCCGGCCAGGCCCAGGCTCTGCAGGATGCCGCTGAATTGTGCTAGGCGGCCCTGGGCGCGCGCCAGTTCAAAGTAGGCCTCGGCGTTGTTCTTGTCCCTGGCAATCGCCTGACGGGCGTAACCCTGGGCCTTTTCAAACTGGGCCTTTTTCTGAGCGTCCGGCACCAGGCCGGCGCCAGCGGTGGTGGCCTCGGCGGCCAGGGCCAGGCCCTCGGCCGTGTTCAGGGCGGCGGCGGCGCTGGCCGCTTCCTGCCACTTACCCTGGTCAAACAGGCTCTTGGCGGCCTGCTGGCTCTGGGCGGCAGCGGTCACGGCGAGGGCAAGGGTAAACGACACAATGGCTGTACGCATGGGGGTTCCTCCGGGGGAAATGAACTGAGTTGAAAGCTGGGCAAAGTATACACATCCCGCCTCACAGATTGCTGACGAAAGCGTCAGGAACGGCTGCGCCCTGGCTTTTTTAAACCGGGTGCAGCGGGTGCTACGCTGGCGCAGTGCCCCGCGCCCCCACAGGACCGCGCCGTGCCTGAGCGCCCCTTGGACGAGCGGGCGGTGCTGGCTGACCTGCGCGCGCATCTGCCTCCCACCCCCGGCGGCCAGGCGCGCGGCAGCCTGCGCTGGCTGGAAGCCGAGATGCGCCGCCGGGGGGCTAACCCCAGCAGTGTGCGGAACATCGTGTACCGGGGCGTGGGGACCGCCGCCGACAAGGCCGCGCTGCGCGGCATCCTGGCGGACCTGGCCCGTGAGGTCGGGCGTCCACTGCCCGAGGTGACTGCGCCTGCCCGGCCCGAGACCCCTCCCGAACTGGACCTGCTGGGCCGTAGCAAGACGCGCGCCTACCGGCAGTTTCTGGCGGGCGTGCGGGCGGGCCGCGCCCCACGCCTGATGGTCTGGGGCCGCGCGGGGGCGGGGAAGACGGTGCTGCTCTCGCACGTGGGCCGGACGCTGGAGGCGCAGGGGGTGCCGGTCACCCGCCTGTTTCTTTCGGGCGAGGGGGCCAGTGCCCTGAAGATGCCGCCGCCCGCAGGCACGTCTTACGCGGCGCAGGCCCAGGCACAGGCGGACGCGGCGCTGGCCGCGCTGCCACCCACAGGGGCGCTGCTGGTGAGGGTCACGGCCGATCTGCGCTTTGATGGGCAGCCGCCGCGAGCCCTGGACGGCTCGCCTCTGGGTGCAGCGGCCTGGGCCGCCGGGGCGCTGCTGGCCCGCGCGCCGGCCGGGGTGGCCGTGCTGCTGGCCCTGGAAGACGAGCCGCCACCCGGCACAGCACTGGAGTGCATTGAGCTGCGGCCCCCTACCCCGGCCGAGGCCCGCGCCTACCTGATGACCCACCTGAACCTGCCGCGCGCCGAGGCCGAGCGCCTGGCGCACGAAACGGGGCGCAGTCTGGACCGCCTGACCCTGCTGGCCCGCCTGGCCCATGAAGGGGCGACCCCCGCCGACCTGCTGGCCGACCCCGACACCCGCGCCCTGACCGAGGCGGCGGCCGCGCTGCACGCGGCGGGGCCGGATCCGGGGGCCCCCTGGCCGCACGCGGCGCTGACCGCCGTGCTGGGCCGCGACGCAGCGGCGCTGCCGCCCCACGCCCGCATGTTGCTGCGCGGCGACCCCCAGGCCGGCTGGCAGCCTGCGCCGACCCTGCGCGCCGCCTGGCCCGAGGTAGCGCCCCAGGCCAGAGTCGCCCCGCTGCGCGCCCTGGCCAGCAGTGAAGCGGCGGCGCTGACGCCCCTGCGGCTCGCGGCATGGGCGGCCTTACATGACTGGGCGGCGGTGGCGGCTCATGTCCAGGCCGCCCCGGACGACGCCCGCTTTTTGCCGCCGCTGTGGCCTGTCCTGCGCGAAGCCCCGCCCGGCGACCACCGCGAGGCGCTGGCGCGCGCCGTGGTCGCGCACCACGCGGGCCGGGGCGATTACGGCGAGGTGCAGCTGCGCGGCGCCCTGTTTACCCTGCTGGAATCGCCGCGCGACCCGGTGCGCGCCTGGGCGCGGGTCAAGCTGGCCGAGAGCAGCCTCGAACAGGGCCGGATGGACGCCGCCCAGACTCAACTGGCCCACCCCGACGTGACTGGCATGACTGGCCACGACCCCTGGACCCGCGCCGCGCAGGCCGATGCCCTGCTGGTGCAAGCGGCGTTGGCCCGCTGGCGCGGTGACCTGGCGGCGGCCACTGGAGCCGTCACCGACCCCCGCGCTGCGCAGGGGGGACCCCGCGCCGGGCTGTGGCGCGGCCTGATCGCCAAGGACGCCGGGCGGTGGCCTGAGGCGCTGGCGGCCCTGCGGGCGGTGCCGGCGGGCAGCCCACTCCTCTCGGCGCGGGCGCGGTATCAGGAAGGCGACCTGTTGCTGCGCCTGGGGCAGCCCCTGCTGGCCCTGACTGCCCTGCAAGACGCGTCCAGGCGCCTGGCCGCCGCCGGCAGCGCCGATGAGGAGCAGGCTCGCGTGCTGGCCCGCACCGCCACGGCCCTGCGGCGGCTGGGCCGCTCGGCGGAAGGCTGGAGTCACCTAGAGCGCGCACTGGCCTTGGTGCCGCCCCCCGAACGCCGCCACGCCGACGGGGTGCCGCGCGCCCGCCTGCTGTCGGAGGGGGTGCCGCTGCTGCTGGCCCTGGGCCGTCCCGACGCCGCCCTGATGCACGCCGCGCAGGCCCTGACTCTGCTCGCGCGCCCCGACGCTCGCCCCGCCGAGGCGAGTTACCGCGAGCGCCGCACCCGCTACCGCGCCGCCCTGGCCTACCTGTCGCGTGGGCTGGGGCGGCCGTACCTGCAACCCCTGGCCGGGGCCACGGCCGACCACCCCGACCTGGTCCACGCTCGCGCCGCGCTGGACGAGCTGCTGGCCGGGGGTGGGGGCGGGGCCGACCGCGACCACCTGCTGCACCTCGACATGTGGCTCAGCCGCGCGCTGGCCGAGCCGGACCCGGCGCGCGCCCTGGCCCTCATTGGGCAGGCCCTGGCGCTGGCCGCCCATCCTTACGAAGAAGCCCAGGTGCGGGCCATGCGCGCCGAAGCCCTGGTGCGCGCCGGACAGCCAGAGGCTGCGCTGACCGACCTGAACCGCGCCCACGCCCTGCTGCGCCGCGCCGCCCCGGACGGCGGCCCCGGCGACCCTGGCCTGCAGGCCCAGCTGCTGGCCGTCGAAGCCCGCGCCTCGGTGGCCGACGGCCTGACCATGCTGGCATGGCTGCGCGCCGCCCTGGCCGACCCCCACCTGGCGCCCTTTCGCGCGGGGGTGTGGCGCGAGGCTGGGCACGCCCTGGCGGCGCGCCCGGACGCCGGGGCCCTGCTGAGCGCCTGGGGCGTGGACCCGCACAGCGTCTTTCGGCTGCCCGACGCGCTGGTGCTGCACGAGGCGGCGCGGCTGGCCAGCGGGGATGAGCGCTGGTGACTGGGCGCGGCACCCTCACCCGGTCTCAAAAGCCGGTATGCTACAGCGCGTGAGTACCAGTGAACCGCCGCCTGTGGGGCGAGCCGCCGTGCGGCTGCTGCAAGGGTATGTGTGGCACCCCCAGGACGCCGAGATAGACCTGGAACACTTTCTGCCGCATGAACTGGACCTGCCTGGCCCAGAACAGGAAGAGCACGAGGCCGCGCATGTGCTGTGGGACGCCGTCACGCCTCCCTTTGCCTTTTTCGAGAACGGTGAGCCCACCGCGTCGCAGGCGTTTTACCAGTTCACCGTGCTGCGCGTCTATGAGGCCCGGCCGCCCAACGACGCCCTGCACGCCGATGCCAGCGCCGCCAGCGAACAGCTGGGGCCCCTGCTGGACGGCACCCCGGACGGCGTGGGCTGGCAGCTGTGGGAGGACCTGCGCGACCTATGATCACCTGGCTTGACCTGACGGTCGAGGGCGATCCCCACCCGCGCCGCTTTGACCGCCCCGACACCGCCCTGACCTACCTGCTGCGCGTGGAGCGCCTGTCGGAAGAAGCGGCCCAGCATCTGCTGGAGCACGGCGAGGTGGAGCCGCCTCTGGCGCGGCGGGCGTACACCCTGCGCCCCCTTGGGACCGCGTGACCGACCCAGAACCGGCCTCACCCCCCGGCCCCGTGGTGGCGCTGCCGGTCTATCCCGGCGTCAGCGAGCTGGAACTGGGCCTGATGGTGACCGTTCTGCGGCTGTGCGGCGGCGAGAAGGCGGCCCTGACCGTTCACCGTTCGCGGATCAGCGTGGTGACGGCAGGCGGGCTGGTGATGACGCCGCATGTGCTGTACGCCGCGCTGCCCGAGCCGGCGGCGCTGCTGCTGCCGGGCGGCCCCGGCGCGGCCAAGGCCAGCCGCGATCCCCTGCTGCGCGCCTTTCTGGCGGCGCACGCGGCTCTGCCCACAGGCGTGAGTGGCAGCGGCCTGCTGCTCCTGGGCGAGGCGGGGGTACTGGATGGCCGCGCGGTGGGCGGTCCCGCCGACCTGACCGATACGCTCTGGAATTACACGCCCCAGGAGGTGCGCCCCGGCGAGGTCGTGACGGACGGTGCGCTGTGCAGCGCCCCCGCTGGGCTGGGGGCCCTGCACGCCGCCCTGCATGTGGCGCGGGCCGTATGGGGCGAAGAAGCGGCGCAGGACACATTGGTACGTATAGGTGGAAATTCTTTATTGATACCGGCATAAGTTGGAATCCATCAGGTGACGAGGCAGTTCGACGTATCGAACCCGCTGCCAAGCCGTCACGAGCTTCGCTTTCAGCACGGTGACCGAACGGGCACAGAAGTTGCCCAGCACATTCCTTTTGACATACGCCCAGACCAATTCAATCGGGTTCAACTCGGGGGCGTAGGGCGGCAGAAAGACCAGTGAGAGGCGTTCGTGGCCTGCCACGGACGCCTGTGTTGCTCTGGCCCGGTGGATCCCAGCGTTGTCCAGCACGACCACGATCTCCCCTTGAACGTGACGCAGGAGATGCTGGAAGAACCGGATGACGTCCCCACTGCGAATCGCCCCGGACTTCGTGTGCTGGAAGAATCGCCCATCCGACGTGATCGCTCCAATGGTCGAGAGTTTCTCCCAGTTCGCCGGGAGCGTGACCAAGGGCGTCACGCCCCTGGTCGACCACGTTCGTCTCCGCACACCTTTCAAGGAGAAGCCGACCTCATCCAGGTACACGAGCGTCGCGCCCTCAGCGACCTTTTTTCCCCAACTCCGGCGCGATCTGTTCCTGCCAGGACGCGATGCGGAGTTCGTTGCGTTCAGCCGCCCGTCCATCTGGCATTTGGGGCGTGAAGCCCAACTGGCGGAGAATTCTGCGCACATGGTCGGGGTGGTACCACACGTCGAAGTGCCGCCCAATCAGGTCCGTGACTCGCCTGGTGCTCCACGTCTGGTCAGGGAACCCATGCTGGACGGCACCCTCCCGCAGGAGGGTGCGGACTTGTTCAAGTTGGGTGGCGGTCAGTCGGGAGGGGCGTCCAGTCGTCACCGTGGCCTGGAGGCTACCGGTGCGTTTCAGGCGCTTCTTCCAGTTACTGACGGTGTGTATGGAGACGCCGAAGTGCTGCGCGATCTCCTGCTGTGAATGGCGGCCCCCTTGAAGCCAGGGGGTCGCGGCCAGCCGGCGTTCTTCCAGCTGGGCACGGGAGTATTTCGAAGGATGCCATTCGGCCACGCCGCCAGCCTACCAGCCTATACTTACATCGCTATCAATAACGAGATAATCAATTAAAATATTATATAATATTAAAACAGTTTAAGTTCATCTAGCACATCTGCTGTTCTCTTAAAGCTGCTGTTTCTTTTGTCGACCAAGAGTGACATATGTAGCATTCTAAGTATCACTGCCTGTCTGCTCGCGCCAAAGATTCTGACTAAGCGGCCAGTGACTATTCTTAGCATTTCTTGATTGTATCTTTGTTGATCTACAAAAAGCAGGGCCTTTCCATGTCGATATAAATGATGTTTAGCAGCGATTTTTCGGAATTCTAATAAGAAATAATTCCTTGGTAATAAAATACAACTGGCCAAATAATTTGCTTGAAATTCCATTCTGGAAATATCTTTTATTGCCCATTTATGATTATATCTGCCGATATCGTCGTCGTCATACTCTTCTTTTGTCATGTTCGAGTAAGAAGTGGACAAATTCGTGAACGATTGTGAATCGTCGCCTACCTACATTGATGGGATTGTTTTTGTAGATATGGATGCTTGGATATAAAAAATTAGCCGTGGCGAGAACATGATCATGTATGGCATCATCTGGTCTATCGCAGTTTTCATACAGAGAAACTTTGGATAGAATGGGATTTTTCTGACGTAGAATCTCAAAATCTACTTTTCCACCCGTATAATTAGCAAGAGTTAGGGCATCACCAGCTATATCTTCAAGATGCTGTTTGCTAACAGACGGTACAACAGACCTGGAAGGCTGCTTAGCCTGTAAAAAGAAATTTCTTGCTTCAAACTCAAATAGTAAATTTCTGAAAAACCTCTCAATTGAATTGGTGTGTATGCCATTGGACCACATAAAATAGTCAAAATTTGAGCTTTGATATGCCTGATTGGTGAGAGCATCTTCAATCTCATTTATAGAAAGCGAAGCTAATGACAAACTGGAGGAAGGGCGAGCTAACTCATGCTTAAAGTTTGCGTCTGGAAAATAGCGGTAATGTCCAATCCCATCATGTTCTGCCAATTTTTTCGCACTCTTCTGTAGTGGTGACACTGTTGCAAAAATTCCCTTCGTCCCAACGCCTGTTATCTGTTGTAACTTTCTGCTAAATTCTTCTACGTCATTCACTGCAACTGAATGTTGATAATTCTTGCATTCTATTATGATAAGTTGTGAGCATTTATCCATTCTTGGAAGAACCAATTCTATAGATATATCAAAAGTTATGCAATCCCCTCCGGCTGGAGAATAATATTCCTTCTGTCTAAAGATTTGACAGAATTGAGGCACAAGACCGAGATGGCCAGAATTATTGACTCCGGCATGAGTTGGAGACGAGAGGTAGACTTCGGAGGTGCTGCCTGTCTGGCGACCCTCCACCTTGACCCGTGACCAACTGGAAGAACGGCGGCTGTATGTCCAGCAAGTCCTGGCCGCAGGTGAGGTCAGTTCCAAGGAGATTGCGGCAATAGTCGGCGTTTCGGAGAGTACGGTCCGCACCTGGAAACAGCGTCTCCGTGAGCGCGGAAGCCTTCAGGCCACCCGAGCCTCCGGGCCTCCACCGCGCCTGAGTTCAACACAGCGCCCTCAACTGGGCGAACTGCTGCGTGCCGGACCGCTGGCGGCAGGGTAGTCCGATCAACGCTGGACGACCTCCCGCGTGCGGGAGGTCATGGGTCTGCGATTTGAGGTGTGGTACCACGCCGATCACGTCAGGAAGCTCCTTCATCAGCTCGGGTTCAGCCCCCAAAGGCCAGAACAGCGTGCCGTGGAACGGGAGGAGCAGGCCATTCAAACCTGGGTCGAGTGCACGCTCCCCAGCTTGAAAAAAAAGATCAAGCGGGGCGTCACCATCGTCTTCGTTGATGAGAGTGGGTTCAGCCTCAAACCGACCGTGACCCGCACCTGGGCCGTCCGAGGACAAACACCCATCATTCGGGCCAAAGCCAGTTGGGACAAGCTCTCCACCATCGGTGCCCTCACCACGAGCGGCCAATTCCTGCAACACACGCACTCAGGGGCCATTCGAGGCGCACAGGTGGTGGCCTTCTGCCACCATCTCCTCCGGCACGTTGGAGGCGAGATCGTCGTGCTCATGGACAATGCCCGCATTCACACAACGAAGGCCCTCAGGGCCTTCGTCGAGCAGCAGCCCCGTCTTGCCGTCGAGTACCTCTCCCCCTACGCTCCTGAACTGAACCCCATCGAGCGAGTGTGGGCCTACGTCAAAAGGTCAGTCCTTGGCAACTTCTGCCCCAAGAATGTCGGTGAGTTGAAGGCCCGGCTGAACGCGGCGTGGCAACGTGTTCGCTCCGTTCAGCTCCGGCGCCTCACCTATGCCTTTGCCTCGTCCCAAACCTAGGCCGGAGTCAATAAGTAACATTTCGAAATGTTTGAAGGTAAGATCTTCGAACTCATCGCCTTTCTTGCGAGAATTCATGCGTCTTTTAGATTCTTTAACATAAGAAATTTTTATTTCTGAGCCAGTTTCTTGCTCAGTTCAGATGCTCAAACCCCGCCAGGCCGTCGAACAGGCCGCGCAGCGGATAGCTCCCAAGGGCAGTGCGGGTACCGCCGATGCTAAAGCGCTCGGCGCCCAGCAGCATCGCTTCCATTGTGGCGCGCTCTTCAGGGCTCATCTTGCCCATGACGCTCTGCTCGCCGGTCTGGGTGCCGTGGGCCTTCAGGGCAGCGCGTTTATTGTCGGCGTAGGCGGCCACGTCAATCTTGACGGCCACCGTTTCCTCGGACACGCCGTAGACCAGCGGGTCCAGGTTCTCGCCCATGCGCGACAGGCCCTGCGCCGCCTGGGTGGTCAGGGCGGTGTAGTACAGGCGCTGCGGCCCGCCGCCTGGCAGGTGCCCAGTGCTAAAGAAGGCCGCCGTGGCCGCGCGGTGGATTTGCAGGTGGTCAATGTGACCGTAGCCACCGTGGGGGTCAAAGGTCACCATGACCTGCGGCGCCACCTCGGCAATCAGGGCGCGCAGGCCCACTTCAACGTCTAGTGGGTTCACGTTCATCAGGGCCCTGGGGTCGCTGTGCCGGGTGCGCTCGTAGCGGCCCGAATCGTGGTAGTCCAGAAAGACGGGGGGGCCAATTTCCAGCGCCTCGCACGCCTCGCGCAGTTCCTGTTCGCGCTGGGCGCCCAGGTCGTCCACCGTCATGCCGGGCACGGTAATTTTTCCGGCCTCGCCGCGTGTGGCGCAGGCCAGGACCACCTTTACGCCTTGACGGGCGTAGTGGGTCAGGGTGCCGCCGACACTGAACGCTTCGTCATCCGGGTGGGCAAACACAGCCAGCAGGGTTGGGGTCGTCATGCTCGGCCCAGTGTAGCGGTGGCCAGTGGAATTCAGCCAAGGGGCCCGGCGTGGGCGGGTAGGGGCGCCCTAAACTGCCTCGGTGCAGCCCTACTTCAACGCGCCTTATGACTGGCGCCCCGCCGCGACCTCAGAACAACTGGAGGCCGCGGCCCAGGCCCTCGAAATAACTTGGCCGGATGCCCTTATGTCACTGTACGAGGAGCACGATGGCGCTGGCCCTCAGAGATTGGCTTCAGACTGGGAGGAGCAGTGGGAGGGCGTCTTGGACGAGGATGAGGACGCCCGGCCTCAGGCGCCTTTCCTGATGAGTCTGGAAGAAGCTGCGGCGTGGTACGTCAGCACCGCAGAGTTATTTCCGGCGGACCTGCGGTTTTTCTGGACGGATGACAACTCCAATTACGTCGGTGTCTATGTGCGGGGGCCGCTGGAAGGCATGGTGTGCGTGCTAGGCCATGACGGTGGTGGTCTGGTGCCGGTCTTTCGAACCATTCCGTCTTTTCTGGATTGGGTGGACGCGCATCCTCTGCGAGATGTCTTCACGGACGGCGCTCTCGTTCCCGCCTTTCCAGGCCGTGCGCCAGACCCTTTACATGATGAAGAGGACTGGCAGCGGGCACTGAGCCTCTATCAGAATGCGGAGCAGCGAGAGGACAACCCCCGCTTGGCCTGTGCCATGGCCCTTACCCCTTATGGGCAGAGCAGCGTCCTGCTGCCCTTTCTGGATCATCCAGACTTTTACGTGGTGGCGCGTGCGGTAGAGATTCTGGCGCAGCGGCGATATACCCCCGCCTACACGCTGATTCGGGAGCTAGCGGTCCAGCCGGGCAACCGCAGCAACGGCGCCGCCGAGCGGGCCATGAGAACCTGGCGCCCCTGAGGGCCGTCAGAGGGATTCCGCTCGCGCCAGCACCTGCCCCCGGCCGTAAAAGTCCCAGCAGGCTTCCGGCCAGGTCCGCAGAATGAGGCGGCGGTTGACCGCGTCGGCGGCGTGCAGCGCCTCGCCCAGCGCGCAGTAAAAGCGGCTGCCCTGCTCCTGCATGGCGCGGGCGGTCCAGTACACCGGGGCCTGTTCCAATTCTTGTTGCTGCTCGGGGCTGGGCATGGCCCCTATCTTGCCGCAAGCCTCCGGCTGGCCACGCTGCCCGCTACAGCTGACCGGGGGCCAACGTGGTGGGTGCTACCCTGGCCCCAGCATGACCCGGACAGTAGCCATCACTTCGGAAAAGGGGGGCGTGGGCAAAAGCACCCTGGCGGTCCACCTGGCCGGCGCGGCGCAGGAACAGGGCCTGCGGCCCCTCCTGATTGATGAAGACGGCCGTGTGGGCAGCAGCCTGCGCTGGGCGGCGCGGACGGGCGGACTACCGTTTGACGTGCTGGCCGCCGAGGACGTGAAGCCCAAGAAGCTGGCCGGGTACGACCTCGTGGTGCTGGACACCGAGGGCCGCCCCAAACGCAAGGAGCTGCGCCAGCTGGCCGAGCGCGCTGACCTGCTGCTGGTGCCCAGCGGGGTTAGTCCCCTGGAACTGGACGCCACCCGTGAACTGATAGATTTTCTGCACGCCGAGGGCGCCGCCCGCAAGACCCGCGTGGCCCTGACCCGCGTGCCGCCCGTGGGCCACGCGGCCGAGGACGCCCGCGAGGGTCTGCGCGACGACGGCTTTACGGTGTGCAACGCGGTGGTGCGCCAGTACGCCGCCTTTGGCCGCGCCGCCGAACTGGGCGTGCTGGTGCGCGACGTGCCCGTTCCCCGCGCTGACCTTGCCTGGACCGACGTGACCGCCCTGGCCCGCGAGCTGTGGTGACGCGCTGAGCATGGGCCGCTTTGATTACCTGAGCAAAACGGGCAAGAAGGCCAAGAAAGAGGCCGGGCGCAAGGTCACCCCGGCCCCCGACGCCCGGCGTACCCACGCACCCGACCCCGTCGAAGCTGTGTATCTGCGCCGCGAAACAGTCCGCGCGGTGAGTAGGGCACTGAAAAAGGGCGGCGGCGAGAGCGTCGAGGAACTGGCCGAGGACCTGCTGCTGGCCTGGCTGCGCGCCCGGTCATGACGCTGGCAGCGGCGCGCGCCGGTCGGGCGGTCGCCCTGTTGCTGGCCCTGTTCGTCACGGTGCCGGGTGTGCTCAATCCCTTGCAGCCGGGCTGGCTGAGTAACGTCAACCTGGTGTTCCACGAGGCCGGGCACGTGCTGCTCATGTGGGCAGGCGAGACGGTGACCCTGCTGGGCGGCAGCGCCGTGCAGGTGCTGGTGCCGGCCGCCTGCGTGGCGACCTTCCTGGCGCGTCGGGAGCGCTTTGCGGCTGGGCTGGTCACCCTCTGGCTGGGGCACTCGCTGGCAGGGGTGGCGGCGTACATCCGTGACGCCCCGGCGCGCGAACTGCCCCTGCTGACGGGTGACCCCGACACCCACGACTGGTGGCAACTGCTGGTCGGCTGGAACGCGCTGGGCGCCGCCGACCCGCTGGGCCGCTTCGTGCTGTTTCTGGCCTACGCCGCCGTCATTCTGGGGACGCTGCTGGCCGTCTGGAACGAACTGAACAGCCCGCCGGAGTCGGCGTGAGCGTCGTCGGCCGCTTTGCACCCAGCCCCACCGGCGCCATGCACCTGGGCAATGCGCGCACCGCCCTGCTGGCCTGGCTGCATTCGCGCGCCCAGGGTGGGCGCCACTTCTTGAGGTTTGAAGACCTCGACACCGGCCGTGTGCGCCCCTGGGCCTTTGAAACCACCCGCCTGGACCTGGCCTGGCTGGGCCTGGACTGGGACGAGGAGGTCATCCAGTCCAGCCGGCTGCCGCTCTACGAGGCGGCCCTGGCCCGCCTGGACACCTATCCCTGCACCTGCACCCGCAAGGAAGTGCAGGCGGCCATCCAGGCGAGTGCCGGCGCCCCCCACGGCGCCGAGCCGGTGTATCCCGGCACCTGCCGTGCGGGCCATATGCTGGGCCGCCCAGCGGCGGTGCGCTGGCGCGTGCCAGGCAAGGTGGTCTGTGCCCAGGACGAGCTGTCGCAGACCACCCTCTGTCAGGACCTGCCCACCGAGGTCGGTGATCTGGCCCTGCGCCGCAACGACGGCGTGTTCGCTTACCACCTGGCGGTGGTTGTTGATGACGCGGAGCAGGGCGTGACCGACGTGGTGCGAGGCGCCGACTTGCTGGGCGCCACCCCCCGGCAGGTGGCCCTGCAAGGCGCGCTGGGCCTGCCCACCCCGCGCTACTGGCATGTGCCGCTGCTGCTCGACTTCCGGGGCGAGCGTTTGGCCAAACGCGGCGGCGCGTCCCCCGTGCAGGCCCTGCGGGAGGGCGGCGATTCGCCGGGGCGTGTGCGCGCCGAACTCGCCCGCAGCCTGGGCTGGGCGGTGCCCCCCGAGGTCAGTCTGGACGACCTGCTGCCTCTGTGGCACGCGGTTCTTGAGGGCCACCTGTCCCTGACCACCTGACCCCGTCCCGCCTCTTCAATCTAGACAGATTGTCTAAGTTTGCCTAACGCCCGTTCGTGGGCGGGGTCTACGCTGGTGACATGGCTTTGTCTCTTCCCACGTATCCTCAGCCCGACGAACGTGGCCGCTTTGGCCGCTTCGGCGGGCGGTATGTGCCCGAAACGCTGATTCCCGCTCTGGATGAACTGGGCGCCGCCTACCACGTGGCCAAGGTGGACCCGGCCTTCCTGACTGAACTGGACCGTTTGCTGCGCGAGTTCGTGGGCCGGCCCAGCGCCCTGTACCTGGCCCGCCGCCTGACCGAGCATGCGGGCGGCGCGAAAATCTACCTCAAGCGCGAGGACCAGAATTACACGGGCGCCCATAAAATCAACAACTGCCTGGCGCAGGCGCTGCTGGCCGTTCGCATGGGTAAAAAGCGCGTGATTGCCGAAACCGGCGCCGGGCAGCACGGGGTGGCCAGTGCCACCGCCGCCGCCCTGCTGGGGCTGGACTGCGTGGTGTACATGGGCGCCGAGGACATCCGCCGCCAGGCCCTGAACGTCTTCCGGATGAAACTGCTGGGCGCCGAGGTCCGTGAAGTCACCTCCGGCACCGCCACCCTGAAAGACGCCACCAACGAGGCCATCCGCGACTGGGTGACCAACGTGCGTGACACCTTTTACATCCTGGGCAGTGTGGTGGGGCCGCACCCGTACCCGGCCATGGTGCGCGATTTCCAGTCGATTATTGGTGAAGAGGTCAAGGTGCAGCATCAGGCCCTGGAGGGCCGCCCCACCCCTGACGCCATCGTGGCCTGCGTGGGCGGCGGCAGCAACGCGATTGGCATCTTTGCGCCGTTTGCATACCTGCCCGAAGAAGAGCGTCCCCTGCTGGTCGGCACCGAGGCCGCCGGAGAGGGCGTGGAGTCCGGCAAGCATGCCGCCAGCGTGGCAGGTGGGCGCATCGGCGTGCTGCACGGCGCCATGATGTACCTCCTGAACGACGACGAGGGCCAGATTGTGCCGCCCCATTCCATCAGCGCGGGCCTGGATTACCCCGGCATTGGTCCGGAGCACTGCCTGTATGCCCAGACCGGGGCGGCCCAGTACGTCCCGGTGACCGACGCACAGGCGCTGGACGCCCTGCAACTGCTGACGCGCCTGGAAGGCATCATTCCTGCCCTGGAAAGTGCCCACGCCATCCACCACGCGGTCGAACTGGCCCGCACCATGCGCCCCGACCAGACCCTGGTGGTCAACCTGTCGGGCCGGGGCGACAAGGACGTGGCCGAGGTGATGCGCCTCCTGAGCCTGCAAGAAGGAACAGGGGACGCGCCAGGCCAGATTCTGTCCCCAGAGGTTCACGCATGACGGCCACTGTTTCTGCCACGCGCGGCGCCGCCCGCCTGCACGCCGCCTTTGCCCAGGCGGCCGCCCAGGGCCGCGCGGCCTTTATTCCGTACATGACGGCCGGTTATCCCAGCGCCCACGTCTTTCCGGCTCTGGCCGCCGACCTGCTGACCCACGCCGATATTCTGGAAGTTGGGATTCCCTACAGTGACCCGCTGGGCGACGGCCCCACCATTCAGCGGGCCAGCGAGCAGGCGCTGGCAGGCGGCACCAGCACCCGCCATTCCCTGCGGCTGATCGCCGGGCTGCGCGCCCAGACCGACAAGCCCATCGTGGTCATGACCTATGTGAACCCCATCTATGCCGTGGGACCGCGCGAGTTCATGCGCCTGGCCCAGGAAGCGGGCGTGGACGGCCTGATTCTGCCTGACCTCCCGCCGGACCAGGACCTAGAGATTGCCGACCTGGCCGCCGAACACGGCCTGGCCGTCACCTTCCTGATTGCGCCGACCAGCACCCCGGCGCGTGTGGCGCTGGTGGCGCGCGCCTGCACCGGCTTTCTGTACGCGGTCAGCGTGACCGGCGTGACCGGCGCCCGTGAAGGCGCGGCGCTGGGCGAGGTGCCCGCCATGCTGGCCCTGGCCCGGCAGCACGCCCGCGTGCCGGTGGCAGTGGGCTTTGGGGTCAAAGACGCCGCCACCGCCCACCAGGTCGCGCAGGTGGCGGACGGCGTGGTGGTGGGCAGCGTCTTTATCACCGCAGCGGCCAATGGCCAGGATGTCGGCGCGCTGGCGGCCAGCATCGCTGCTGGGTGCGGGCGTGAGCCGGCTCGGTCACTGGGCTGAGTGACTGGGCTTAAGCCGGGCGGCTGTCAGCCCCCTGTGAGCGCGCCCTTCCTAGACTGACCGCCACGGTTGGCTCCTTGCGGCGCCTGCCCTGGAGGCCCGCATGCACCACACAGAGCCGTCTTCGCTGGGGTCAGCGCTGCCCCCCACCGCCCCCGAGCGCACCGACGAACTGCTGCGGCGTTCCGCAGAGCTGATCTTTCAGCAGGCCCACCTGGCAGTGGCCTGTGCCGAAGAGGCGCTGGCGCTCTCGCGGGCGGCGGGTGACCTGCCCCGCACGGCGCTCAGCGCGCTGCGTCTGGGCAATGCCACATCGGTCTCAGGGGATGAAGCGCGGGCGGCGACCCTGGTCGAGGAGGCGCTGGCCCTCTACCGGCAACTGGGTGACCCCAGCGGCGAGGCCGGCGCCCTGCTGAGCCTGTCCACCATTACCCGCAACCTGGGTCAGTTGCTGCCGGGCCTCCAGTGTGCGCTGCAGGGGCTGGCCGCCGCGCGTTCCCAGGGCCTGCGTTCCCTCGAATGCGGCTGCCTGAGCAACATCGGCCTGGTGTACACCGACCTGGGTGATTACCAGAAGGCGCTGGAGGCGTTTCTGGACGCCCTGCCCATCGCCCGCGCCGCCGGGGCCAGCGAAAACGAGGCGCTGTGCCTGACCAATCTGGGCGACGTGTGCAGCCGCGCTGGCCAGCCCAAGCGGGCGCTGGAACACTACCAGGCGGCCCTGGACATCAACCGGGCCATGGCCGACACCCACCGGCAGATAGACACCCTGTGCGGCATGGGCTTGGCCCACCTGCAACTGGGTCAGCCGGTGCCCGCTCTGCGGCTCTTTCAGGAGGCGCTGGAGATGGCGGCGGCGGCGGATGACCATAAGTGCGACGCCCGGCTGCTGACAGGTCTGGGCGACGCCCATGTCGTGCAGGGTCAGCCAGAACAGGCGCGGGCCGCCTACGAGCAGGCCCAGCAGCTGGCCGCGCAGGCCCGCGCCCCCCAGGAAGAGGTCGCCGCGCTACGGCAGCTGGGGGCGCTGGCCCTGGCCCAGCAGGACAGCGCCGGTGCCCTGGAACACCTGAACCGGGCCCTGACGCTGGCCGCCGCCTGTCAGGCGCCGAGAGAGCAGCAGGAGATTTACGCCCTGCTGAGTGCCGCCGAGCGCCTGCGCGGCCACTTTGAGGCGGCCCTGGCGCATTACCAGCAGCACCACCAGTTGGAACGCGACCTGAACAGCCGTCAGGCGCTGCACCGCACCCAGGCCCTGATGCTGGAGGTGGACATTGCCCAGGCCCGGCAGGCCGCCGAGGTGCAGCGCCAGATCAACGCGCGCCTGACCGAGGTCAATGAGCAGCTGGCCACCGCGAACGAGCAGAAAGCGCAGCTGCTGGCCCGCCTGCAGGAGCAGGCCCAGCACCTCGTGCGCCTCTCGCAGGAGGACGCCCTGACTGGCCTGGCCAACCGCCGCCACTTCAACGAGCAGTTTGAAACCGAGGTCCAGCGCGCGGCCCGGTATCTGCGGCCCCTGAGCGTGGTGCTGCTGGACATTGACCATTTCAAGGCGGTGAACGACACCTATTCGCATCAGGTGGGCGACCTCGTGCTGCGCGAACTGGCAGGGCTGCTTCAGGCCGGGTGCCGTCAGACGGACCTGGTGGCCCGCTTTGGCGGCGAGGAATTCGTGCTGCTGCTGCCCGAGACCCCGTATGCCGACGCCCTGGTGGTGTGTGAGCGGCTGCGGCGGTGCGTCGAGCAGCACGCCTGGGCGGCGGTGCAGTCCGGCCTCCAGGTCACCATCAGCCTGGGGGTGGCGGCCGGGTCAGGGCTGAACACCAGCCAGCTGCTGGCCCTGGCGGACAGTCAGCTGTACCAGGCCAAGCGCAGTGGCCGCAACCGGGTCTGCGGCGAACTGGCCGGGCCGCCCCCGCCGGGTTCTGGAGAGAATGTCAGAGAGGCCAGTTGACCCCTGATGCTGTCTGCCGGGGGAGAGCAGCTGGTCTGGCTCTCCCCGGCGTGGTGTGGCAGTGGCAGGAGATGCTGTGAACCTCTGGGGCAAAAGTAGGGCTCGTGACGGTCTCTCTTGTGCAAATCCCAGACGGGCGCCGCCCTCTGTCTGAGGTCGGAGGTTTGCTCGACTGCTCCGCATCACAGGCTTGCCTGTCCCAGCGCCCTTGAGAACGACATCTTCTGTTTTGCCTTTAGTCCAGCGTCCAGACCTGCACCTTCAGGTGCGTGGCGTCCGGATAATCCTCGCCGGCCCCGAACTGGCGAATGAGGCTGGCTGGGCGACTCGCCTCCACTGTCCCGGCCTCCACCATCTGGGCCAGGCTGCGGCCCGTCACGCCTGCATGGTTCAGGAGCGCCAGTAGTTGCCCGCCCGGCGCCGTGACCCGCGCGGCCAGTTCGGCCAGCCGCGCGTAATCGCGCTCAGCCCGCCACACTCCCGCCTTGCCCCGCGCGAAGCTGGGCGGGTCCAGCACCATCAGGTCGAAGGTGTCGCCGCGCCGCTCCAGGCGGCCCAGCCACTCGAACACGTCGCCGTAGAGAAAATCCTGGTCAGGAGCGTGAAGGCCACTCAGGGCATAGTTGGCCTGCCCCCAGGCCAGCACTTTGCGCGACAGGTCCACATTCTTGACAGTCGTCGCCCCGCCCAGCGCCGCGCTAAGGCCAAAGCCGCAGGTGTAGGCAAAAGTGTTCAGCACCCGCCGCCCAGCCGAGTGGGCGCGCACCCAGGCGCGGGCCGGGCGGGCGTCGGTGAACAGGCCCACGCTCAGGTCGGCGCCGGGGCGAATCAGGAAGGGCACGCCGTCTTCCAGGCCCACCACTTCGGGCTGGGCTGCCCCCCAGATGGGTTCAGCCGGGGTCAGCTCGGCCCGCTGGACATTGGCGGCGTGGCTGGCCCCCACAGGACGGCGCTTGAGGTACACGCTGGCCAGGGGCATGGCCTCTGCAAAGGCGGCGGCCAGCTCGTGTTCCTGGGCCCCTGTCAATTCTTCGTAGAGGCTTAGCATGCCCGTGTCGCCCGCCACATCCAGCGTGAACTGCCCGCCCGTTTCGGTCAGGTGCGCGGCGCGGTACAGGGTGTTACCCTGCGCGGCCAGCGGCGCGCGGCGGGCCAGCAGGCGGGACAGGTCAGGGAGGTGCAACGTCACGCGCCCGAGTGTAATGCGCAGCCCAGGCGAAGATGGACTTCGGTGGGATCAAGAGAAGCCGCAAGCATGGACGAGGGGCGAGCAAACCGAGAAAGGCAAGACAGCCTCTACCGATGAAAAGTCATTTGGGTAGGGTGCTGGGACAGAACTTTAAAAAGAGTTCTGTCTACCGCCGCCGCTATCGCGCCCATCCACGCGGCTCATCATCAAAAAAGGGGAGAGGCGCGCTGCCCCTCCTCCCACTGTCCTGCTCTGTTACGGCCGCCCGCCCAGCAGCCACCACACACCGGCTGTGGCCACCGCCGTGATGGCCCAGAAGCGCATGGTGACGTGGGTCTCGGGCCAGCCGATGTCCTTGTGTTCAAAGTGGTGCTGAATGGGCGCCATCTTGAAGACCCGCTTGCCGCGCAACTTGAACGAGGCCACCTGAATGATGATGCTCAGGGTGGCGACCACCGGAATGATGGCGGCCAGCGGCAAGAGCCAGACATCGGCGTACAGCACATAAGCGCCCGCCGCAATGGCCCCGATCGCGTGGCTGCCCATGTCGCCCATGAAGACCCGCGCCGGGTAGGCGTTAAACCACAGAAAGCCCAGCAGCGCCGCCGCCAGCAGCGCCCCCACGGGCGACAGCCCCAGCAGCGGCAGCAGCACGATAATGGCCACGCCCGCCAGCAGCCCGTCCACGCCATCGGCAAAGTTAAAGGCGTTCACGCTGCCCACCATGACCAGAGTCAGCAGAATCACGTCGCCCACTGGCCCCAGGCTGGGCACCAGCTCGTGCGAGGCCAGCGGCGCGGCAAAGTACGCGAACGCGGCGGCCACCACAAACTGAAGTGGGAATTTTTCGCGGGCCAGCAGCTCGGTCTTGCCGCCGCCCTTCATGCGCGAGCGGATTTTCAGGAGGTCGTCGGCCCCACCGACCAGGCCCATGCCCAGCGCCGTCAGCATGATGAGCAGTTCGCGCGGTCCCCCAGCGTTACCGCTCAGATACAGCGGCACGAACACCAGCAGCGCCGCCAGCACGAAGGGCACGCCGCCGGCGGTGGGCGTGCCTTCTTTCACCAGATGGGTCTGTGGGCCGTCCACCCGCACCCGCTGGCCCCAGCCCCGCGCCTTGCTGACCCGCACGAACAGGCCCACCAGAAACCACGACAGCAGCGCCGTGACAATCATCATGGCCGCTTCACTCCGCTTCGCAACGTCATCTCAAGCGCGGAGCCTACCACGCGCCCGGCCAGCGCCGCCCGCCTGCAGAGTCCAGGTCAGCCGCTGCGGGGCCTTTACTCCTCGCTGTCACCGTTTTCCTTCTTCCCCTCTTGATCACGGCGTAGCTTTGTACAGCTTGACTTGATGCTGGGGTGTCTCAACGGCGTCATGTCGGCCTTGAGACTCGGCAGACCCTCTCACAGCTCTCCTGTGATTAAGCACCCTCCGTGAGCATCTGAATGGTTTTCGCCACCCGCCGGGCACGGGTCTCGGGGTTCTTGGTACCCTCCACCGCCAACACATGCTGACGCTGCTGGCTATAAGAAAGCCGTCTGAAACGCTCTGAGGCGCCTGGCGTGCCATCCAGCGCGGCCTGCAAGTCGTCGGGCACAGTGACTTGACGGGGTTCCGTGTCCAGGTGCAGGGTGACACTCACGTGGTCTCCTGCCTGAACGCCTGCACCCTGACGATGTTCGGCGCTGACCGGCAACATGTACCGGCCGCCCATCACCGCCACCGTGCTGCGGTACGTGTAACCGTTCAGGGTCACCGTCACGGCCGGTTTCTTCCCCGTGCCGAGTTCCGCCACAATGTGTGGGGGGACTTCGATGCCGGTGGCCGTCTTGCGTTCCAGTCTCAAGGTCGTCTCGAACGTGGGCATAGGTCTGTTTTATACGCCTGATGCGAGAGTGCGTTGGGCCGGAGAGCAAAACAGAACGGCGAGGAAGAAACGCTAGAGGAGCGCGAGCGGTTTGAACAGTGTCGTGTCAGCCCAGATGCTCAGGAGACCCGTGCGAACCCTGACCCCGATCAATGGGTGAATCAATGCTGGAGGAACGGCTTGACCGGAGGCCTTGATCAGTCGGCCAGATAACGAATAAAGTCCCGCATCTCATTGACGCAGGCGCTGGCGTCCTGGGCGGCGCTGCTGCCCGTCACGGTGCGCAGCAGGCCGCTGTCACTCAGGTACAGCTGACTGACCCGGTAATTCACCCCGCCTTCCTGAAAATCGTAGGCGGCCAGCACGCTCCAGATGCCGGCGCGGTCCACCGGCTGGGTGACGACGTTGCGCACGTTGCGCCCCAGGCTGCCCTGCAACTTCAGGGCAAAGGCGCGGGCCTCTTCGGGGGTGCCGAAACGGGGAAAGGCCTGCCCATGTCTCTCCTCGCGCATCAGGCAGTTGCCGCTGGCGTCGGTCCAGTAATTCGCGTCGCCGCCCACCGGCGTCCAGCCGGGCATAGGTACAATCAGGGCGCCCGAGGTCCAAGGCAGCGTCAATGCGGCGAGGCAGACCGGCAGCAAGGGGCGTGGCATCAGCGGTCACGCTAACAGGCAGTCTGATGACAATCTTGAAGCTCTTCTCATGGAGTGGGGCCAAACAGTTCGTCCAGCCGCCGGTCCAGTCCGTCGCGCACGGCCGGCCACTCGTCCCTCAGCACGCTGAACATCACGCTGTCGCGCGCCTGGCCATCTGGCCGCACCTGATAGGCCCGCAGCACCCCTTCCTCCACCGCGCCCAGGCGGCGCATGGCGCGGCGGCTGCGTTCGTTGCGGGCGTCCACCTTGAAATGAACCCGGCCGGCCCCCAACACCTCGAAGGCGCGGGCCAGCAGCAGCCGCTTGGCGTCGGGGTTGACCCCCGTGCCTTGCGCGGCAGGCAGCAGCATGGTGCCGATCTCGGCCCAGCGGTCGGCGGGCCTCACCTCGCTGTAGCTGATGCGGCCCACCACGCGCCCCGCCTGCCAGACGGCAAAATTGACCCGCTGCGGCAGGGCATTCAGCCGCTTGATGTACTCGCTCCACGCCTCTGGGGTCGGCGCGCTGGGACCGCCGCGCGCCAGAAAGCGAATGGTGTGCTCGTCGGCTCCGGCGCAGAGGTCGGCCGCGTGTTCGGGCTTCAGCGGCCCCAGCTCAATCAGGCGGCCGCGCAGGGTGGGCGTGGCCAGCCAGTCGGCCGCCGGGGCGGATGGGGGAGCACTGGTCATGCCGGGCATGGTACGCCGCCCGCCGGTTACGCCCGGTGATACGGCTCGCCCGCGCTGATGGTGGCGGCCCGGTACAGGGCCTCTAACAGCACCACCATGGCGAGGTCGTGCGGCAGGGTCAGCTGCCCCAGGCTCCAGAGGCGGTGCGCGCCGGCGCGCAGGTCGTCGGTGTGGCCCTCTGGCCCCCCAATCGCCAGGGCCAGCTCACCGACACCACCCACCGCCTGAGCGTCCAGATAGGCACTCAGGCCCTCTGAGGAAAACTGCGTCCCGCGTGGGTCGAGCAGCAGCAGTGGCGTGCGCCCGGCGGCCCGGCGTACCGCCTCACTTTCCTGGGCCTGGGTGCGCCCAGTGACCCGCGTGACCTGAAGGCGGTGGTAGCGCCGCAGCCGCTTTTCGTATTCGTCCCAGCCTGCGCGGGCGTAGGCCAGCTTCGGCTCTCCGACGGTAATGATATGCAGCCGCACGCCGGGCAGCTTAGCGTGCGGCGGCCCCCTGCCCGCTACACTGGGGGCCATGCGAGGCCCGATTTGCCCATGCTTTCCCGGAGAGCAGGCATGAACTACGCCGCAACGCTGGCGGTGCTGGTGGTGCTGGCCTTCAGCTTTCCGCTGACGGTGCAGCTGGGCGCACAGGTGGGCGTGCCAGAGGCCGTGATGCTGTCTATTCTGGGTGCGGCGCTGACCTTCAGCCTGGCCACCTTTCTGGTGCGCTGGCAGGTCAACCGCCACCGCGCCCGTCTGGAACGCCTGAACGCGGCGCGCGCCCAGATTGCCGCCGAGCCGGACAACCCGCGCGCCTATTTTGTGGGGGGCGAACATCTGGCCGCACTGCTGCTGCGCCTGGACCGGCGCCGGGAAGCCGCAGAAGTCATTGACCGTTACGCCCGCCTGGGCGGCGCGCGGGAAGCAGAAATCGTAGCGCTCCGGGAAGCGCAGTCGGCAGCCGAACGCCGCGTGCGCCGCGCGCAGGGGAGAGAAACATGAAAGCGTACAAGGGCGTCGTGGAAAACGGCGTGGTGGTGGTCATTGGCGGCCGGCTCCCTGAGGGCACGGTCGTGACGGTGACGGTGGGTGAGGGCGAGTTGCTGCGCGCCCGCATCACGAATGTCCTCAAGCGGCCCCGCAAGGTGCGCGTGCGCCTCAAGCCCACGCCTGGCCTGGCGGTCAGTGGGGTAGGGCTAGACGCGGGCAGCCCCGTGCTGCGCCAGGACGGCGCATGGGCGGCCGATGACTGAAGGGCCCGAGCTGGACCTGACGGCCACCGGGCCAGGGGAGGCTGAGAGTCCTGCCCTCCCCGGTGGTGCCCGCGTGTGGCTGGTGCCGACCCCGGTGGGCAACCTGGGCGACATCACCCTGCGGGCCCTGGAGGTGCTGCGCGGCGCCGACGCTGTGGCCTGCGAGGACACCCGGCGCACCGGCGCCCTGCTGACCCACCTCGGGATTCGCAAGCCGCTGGTGCGCCTGGACGCCCACACCATGCACCGCGCGCCGCAACTGCTCGAGCGCCACGCCCGCCTGGCTTACGTCAGCGACGCAGGCACGCCGGGCATCAGTGACCCCGGCGCCGAACTGGTGCAGGCGGCCATTGCGGCTGATGTTCCTGTGGAAGTGCTTCCAGGGGCCACCGCCCTGATTCCGGCCCTGGTGCTGTCGGGTCTGTCCGCAGGACGCTTTGCCTTTGAAGGCTTCCTGCCCCGCAGCGGCCGCGAGCGCCGCGAACGCCTGGAAGCCGTGGCGCACCGCGCTGAAACCAGTGTGCTGTACGAGAGTCCCCACCGCCTCCACGCCACGCTGCTGGACCTGGCCGGCGCATGTGGCCCTGAGCGCGCCGCCAGCGTGACCCGCGAACTCAGCAAGCGGTTCGAGGAAACGGCGCGCGGTCCCCTGGCCGACCTGGCGACCCACTTTCAGGAGGGCGTGCGGGGCGAGATTGTGGTGGTGGTGGCGGGTGCGCCAGCCACGCCGGCCCCCCAGGCCGCCGACTACGCCGCGCAGGCCCGCGACCTGGCCGCGCAGGGCCTGGGCGTCAGGGATATACGTGACCAACTGACCCGCCTGGGTTTGCGTAAGAATGACGCTTATGCGCTGGCGCTTCAGGCGACCAGTACAGGCGCGCAAGACTGACCCTTTTTCCAGACCAACGAGGCTTTTTTCCATGACCGACCTGCCCCACTGTCCCCCCCAACCCAACCCGGCCAACATTCGCCGCGTGGCCGTCCTGACCAGCGGCGGCGACGCCCCCGGCATGAACGCGGCCATTCGCGCCGTGGTGCGCACCGCGACCTCTCAGGGCATCGAGGTGATCGGCGTGCGCCGGGGCTTTTCCGGCCTACACCGGGGCGACTTCGTGACCCTGGGGCCCAGAGACGTGGCCAACACCATCCAGCGCGGCGGCACCATCCTGCTCTCGGCACGCAGCCACACCTGGCGCACCCCCGAGGGCCGCGCGCGCGGCGCCCGTCACCTGCACGCCCACGATGTGGACGCTCTGATCGTCATCGGCGGCGACGGTAGTTTTCACGGTGCCCACTACCTGCAAGAAGAGCACAACATCCCCGTTATCGGTCTGCCCGGCACCATCGACAACGACCTGTACGGCACCGACCACACTATCGGGTACTTCACAGCTGTAGAAACCGCGCTGGACGCCGTGGACAAGCTGCGCGACACCGGCGCCAGCCACGAGCGCATCTTCGTGATTGAGGTCATGGGCCGCCACGCCGGTCACATCGCCCTGGACGTGGCGGTGGCCGGCGGGGCCGAGGAAGTGTTTATCCCCGAAGACGCCAAGGACATGGACAGCGTCCTGGAGACGGTGCGCAGCAGTGTCAAACGCGGCAAGCTGGGCAGCATCATCATCGTGGCCGAGGGATATCCAGGGGGTGCACAGGGGGTGGCGGCGGCTATTGAGCAGGGCACCGGCATGGAAACCCGCGTGAGCATCCTGGGCCACATCCAGCGCGGGGGCACGCCGGTGTCGTCTGACCGGGTGCTGGCCAGTCGCCTGGGCGAGGCCGCCGTCTACGCCCTGATGGAAGGCCGCAAGGGTGTGATGGTGGGCCGCCAGAACCACGAAACCAGCTTCACGCCTCTGCCCGAAACGTGGGAACAGCGCAAGGATGTCAGCCGCGACCTCTACCGCTGCGCCCGCACGCTGAGCATCTAGCCTGTTCAGGCGCACAAGGAAGAAGCCGCTGGCGATAGGGCAAAGCGGCTTCTTCCTCGTGAACTGTCATAAAGACGGTGGACACCACTAGGGCACCTATCTGCTCCGAGGTGACTGAGGCAAACCCTTAACCAAGACTGCGTTGAGCCGTCCATCAAGCCGCCAGCTTCTCTACATCTCTTGAAAAGTCGCTGCGGAGATGCACGGCTCCAGGTCAAAAGGGCGCTCGCTGGCTGCCCTGTCTTCTCTAGCGTCCCTCGCCGTTCAGGTCGCTGGACGGCACGTTAATGGTGGGGTGGCGCTTTTCAAAGCGGATGGTCAGGACACCGCTGCTCAGGCTAGCCACACCTGACTGGGGCAGCACGGCTTCCGGGAAGGTCAGGGTACGGCTAAAGGGGCCACTGGGCCGCTCGCCGCTCAGCAGGCGAGGGGTGGCCTCCCGGTGACCAGCCACCGTGACCTGGCCGCCGTCCTCCTGCACTTCCAGGGTGTCGGCGGCTACGCCAGGCACGTCCAGGCACAGCAGCAGATGGGTGTCGTCCTCGGTCCAGTCAGCGGCCGGGCTCCAGACGGCTGGGGCCGAGAGGGTTTCCACCTCTTCCCGCAGCGTCATCAGGTGGTGCAGGCGCGCCAGTACGGGTTCGTTCATGCCGCACAGGCTATCATCCTCGCCGTGCGCGCCCTGCCGATGTTGACTGCCCCCACCGCTGCGGGCAAAAGCGCCCTGGCGCTAGACCTGGCCGAGCAGGCCGGCGCCGAACTGGTCTGCGCTGACGCCTTCACTGTCTATCAGGGGCTGGATATTGGCACCGCCAAGCCGGGGGCTGCTGAACGCGCGCAGGTGCCCCATCATCTGCTGGACGTGGCCAGCGTGACCGGGCCGTTCGATGTGGCGCAGTTTGTCGCTCTAGCTGAAACCGCCATCGCCGACGTTCTGGCGCGGGGCCGCACGCCGCTGATTGTCGGCGGCACCGGCTTTTATCTGGCGGCCCTGCGGCGCGGCCTGCCGCTGACCCCACCCAGCGACCCCCAGGTGCGCGCCGAGATCGAGGCCGAGTTGCAAGAACGTGGCCTGGACGCCCTGCTCGCCGAGATAGAACGCCGCCACCCCCAGGAGGCCGCCCGCCTGGAACGCAACCCGCGCCGGGTGGTGCGCGCCGCCGAGCTGTACCGCCGTACCGGCCGCTACCCCGGCGAATTTGGGCATCAGGCGCCCGCCTACCGCTACGAGGTGGTGGCGTTTACCCGGCCTCCGGCTGATCTGGAAGCCCGTATGCACGCCCGCACCCTGGCCATGTTTGCGGCGGGCTGGGCCGACGAGGCGGCGTGGCTGGCCACCCAGGTCAGCCCCGACCAGACCCCGCGCCCGACCGCTTGGCAGGCCCTGGGTTACCGCGAAGCGCTGGCGGTGGCCCAGGGCACCCTGAACGTTCAGGCCGCTGCCGAGCAGGTGACTCTGGCCACCCGCCAGTACGCCAAGCGGCAGCTGACCTTTATGCGCACCCAGCTGGGCGCGGCGCTGTTAAGTGAGGGTGAAGCGCGCCGGCATTTGCGCGCAGCGCTGGCCCGCTAGCGTAAGCCCCCGTCAAGGCCGCCAGAGTGGACATTCAGGCACGCTGGGTGTGAAGACCGCGCCCAGCCGGTACAGTGACGGTGACCGCCTTTAAGTGGCGGGCGCCGTATTGACCGAAAGCCGATTTTCAGGGGGAGCGCATGAAAGCAAGGGTTCTCGGCATGATTCTCGCGGGTGGTCAGGGGTCCAGGCTGGCCCCACTGACCCAGAAACGCAGCAAACCGGCTGTGCCATTTGGCAGCAAGTACCGCATCATCGATTTCGCCATCAACAACTTCATCAATTCGGGCGTGTTTTCCATCTACGTTCTGACGCAGTACAAGGCTCAGAGCCTGACGGAGCACATCCAGCGTGGCTGGCGCTTCGGTACTTTCCTGAGTGACTACTTCATTACGCTCGTCCCGGCGCAGATGTACCGCATCGAGGAACTGGGACCGGTGTGGTACCGGGGCACCGCCGACGCCGTGTATCAGAACATGCACCTCATAGACAACTACGAAGCCGATTACATCGCCATTTTCAGCGGCGACCACATTTACAAGATGAATGTGGAACACATGCTGCAAAAGCACATTGACAGCCGCGCCGACGTGACGATTGCGGCCTATCCCATGCCCCAGGCGCAGGCGCACCAGTTCGGCGTGATGCATGTGGATGAGAGCTGGCGCGTGACCCAGTTTCTGGAAAAGCCCAAAGACCCCCCCGCCATTCCAGGCCAACCCGGCACCAGCCTGACCAGCATGGGCAATTACATCTTCTCGCGCCGCGCGCTTGAAGAACTGCTGGAAACCAACATGGGCGGCGGTGAGGACGGCTTTGACTTCGGCGGCGACGTGATTCCGCGCGCCCTGTCCGACGGCTACACGGTGATAGCCTACGACTTTCACCGCAACCCCATTCCGGGGCAGGCCAGTGCCAACACCTACTGGCGCGATGTGGGGACGCTGGACGCCTACTACGAAGCCAACATGGACCTCGTGAGCATCAACCCCGAGTTCGACTTCTACAACCCGCAGTGGCCGCTGCGCACCAGCAGCGAGTTCTCGCCGCCCGCCAAGTTTGTCCATGAAAGTGATGGCCGCAAGGGCCAGGCCTTCAACTCCATCATGGCTGGGGGCATCATCGTCAGTGGGGGCACGGTGCGTGACAGCGTCCTGGGCCGCAACGTGCGCACCCACTCGTACTCGCTGGTGGAAAGCTGCGTGCTGTTTGACGAGGTTGAGGTGGGCCGCCACGCCCACCTGCGCCGCGTCATCGTGGACAAGAATGTGGTGATTCCGCCTGGCACGAAAATTGGCCTGGACCCCGAGGAGGACCGGGCACGCGGCTTTACCGTCACCGAGAGTGGCGTGACCGTGGTGCCCAAGAGCTACACCTTCTGACCGCACCCTACGGGCTTCAACTGTGCCCCCTCATCGCTGAGTCGATGAGGGGGTCTTGCTCTGTCAGCGCTCTAGATCAGTTGGAGCTGTCTACATCGCTGCCCGAACGGCGGCCTGTTGTAGATTCCAGTTGAATCCGGAATCTGTTTCGCGTTCACCTCGACTAGCCGCAGCGGGAAAGAGCTCAATGTTCAGAGCTCCATCTGCCTCATGCTCGGTGCGACGGCAGAGGGGATGTCTGCCCACCTCTAACGACTTCAGGCGCCTATGCGGTCTGACTCAACGTTGCGCTGGATGCCTCCCTCAAATGGCTCGTTGAAGCCACGCTGCCTGTTGAATAGGTGTGTCAGATTTGCGACAGGTGATGTGGAGATAATTTAAGACACTTAAAAGATCCTTCACGCTTGCGCGAGGGACCTGGGGAGAGTGCATGGACGAGTCGGGCAAGTCTTTGAAAGCCGTTGCTTTTACCTCTCAGGATCTCATTCAGGACGGAGAGGGGAACTGGTATCACCTGCCCACCCTGCGCGCCCTCCACACCGCTGGTCGCCTGGCCTCCGGTAGTGCCGGCTACCTCCTCCTGATGCAGCACGCAGCGCTGAACCGCCCCCGCCTGATCGCCTGAACGGGCCATCTGGAACAGCTGGGGGCAGGACCAGGAAGGCTGTTCTGGGTAGTACACCTGGAGCGTTCGGTGGCCCGTTTGCCCTAAGTCAATGACTCGGTCCTGAACCGGAATAAGCACAGGCCACACGACAATTTGGCAGAAGAAGCTGGACGGCCTGATTGAGGAGGCTGTCCGCTTTATGTGTCAGGAAAGGTCTGACTGTGGTGTGCCATTTCACCCTGCGGAGAAGCGCTACCTGTCAATTCCATTTCAAGTGCTGTCTATGACAGCTACCAAGGCTTGAAGATTTCCCTCAAATGACCGCTTTGGCAGTGTGCTAATTGCTCTCGGATGTCGTCTGGGCCATGTCCTTTCTGACGGCGGAGGTCAACGGAGAATCCACACTCGGCCATGCACTACACTGCCGCGCGTGAGAAATTTTGTGGGTCTTTTGCGGTGGCCCCTGCACGCGCTCGCTGCCCCATATGGTCTGGTCGCGGTGAGCGGGTGACGCGCCGCTCCATCCGTTTGCTGCTGGGCTCGCTGCTGGTTTGCTCGGCCTTACCGGCCAACGCGGCTTCTCTGTCTCCCCGCACTCTGCTCAGTGTGCCTGGCGACACCCCACTGGAACTGCGCCCGCTGACCAGCGGCCTGGTGGCCTGCCTGGGGGACCGCCTGCTGCTGCTGGGCGCTGGCGGCGAGCTGCGGCGCAGCCTGCCCACGGGCGACCGCTGCGCTGGTCTGAGTGTGAGTCCGGACAGCCGTTATGCCCTGACCCGAACCGCCGAGCAGGTCAGTGTCTGGCGCCTGGCCGACGGAGTGCGCCTGGCGCGCTTGGAGACGCCTGGGGTGGTGGGGGCGGGCTTTAGTGGCGCGCAGGACCTCCTAATTGGGTCAGGGCGGGGGACCGAGCGGGTCTCGTTGACCACCCTTGCGCGCACGGCCCCGGTGGGCGATGGGGTAGACGCGCTGGTCACGGCCCCAGACGGCCTGCGCGCGGTGGTCACGCGCGGTCAGCGCGTTCAGCTGCTCGACAGCGCCACCCTGAGTATTCAAAGCGCGGTGGCCTGTGCCGTGTCCTGCACTCTGGGCCCTGTCGCCTTCGCCTCAGATGGCCGCACCGCTGCCGTGCAGGCGGGTGGCGAGGTGTACGCCCTGCGCGCGGGCTTCCCAGCGTCAGTGGTGGTGCGCCGGAGCGACGCGGCGGGCGCGGTGGTCAGTGCCTTGCCCCGACCTGACGGCAGCGTGTTGGCCCTGCGCGTGGGTCAGGCCGAGGTGCGCGACCTGCAAACCGGTCACCGAGAGCGGCTCCTGCCTGTGGCCGGGTTGCAGGCTGCCCCGGCGGCCCTGACTCCCAGCGGTCGTGTTTTGACCGTGCAGGGCAACGTGCTGCTGGACAGTGCCCCTGACCTGACCACGCCCCGGACTCTGCTGACCCTGCCCGGTGTCCTGACTGGCGGCGGCCTAGACCCCGCCACAAATGAAGCGCTGGCCCTGCTGCCCGGCGGCGCCCTGAAACTTGGGACGCAGGCCGCCGGGGACGTGATGGCTGTGCAGACCATGAACCGGTTCACCTGGCTGCTGAGCAGTGACAGGGCAGGCGGCGCAACCCTGAGCCAGTTCAGTGGTGGCCAGCGTCGCCCTGCCGCCGGCCTGAGCACCAGCACCCACCTGAGTGTGAATCACTGGGGCAACCACGCGGCCGTCTGGGACGACACGCGCCTGGTGGTGGTGGCGCAGAAAACCGGCCAGGTGGCGGTCACGCTGCCCGTGTCGGGCGCGGCGCGCGTCACCGTCTCGCCTGACGCTACCCGCGCCTATGTGTTTCCCCGCAGCGGTGACCCCGCTGTCATCTTGACCGCCAACGCCAAACGCTTTCCGCTGCCGGTCGTGGCCGGGGTGCGCTACGCCGACGTACAAATCAGTGGGAAAGGTCAGTTCGCGTACGTGCGCGCTGGGGGCGGCCTGGACCTGTACCGCCCTGGCCAGCGCTCGCCGTTTGCTGCTCTGCCCACCGTCAGCGATCAGGAGGGCGGCGTGCGGTACAGCCCCGACAGCGCCCACCTGGCCGCCGTGACCCGCGCCGACGGCGGCTGGCAGGTCACGCTGCTGGACCCCGAAACGGGCCGCGTGACGGCCACCAGCGGGCCGCTGGGCGACCGGCCCGCCTTTCTGGCCTGGAGTGCTCACAGCCGCAGCCTGACGGTGGGGGCTGGTCTGGGCACGGCACTGAACAATGTGACTGTGTTTGAGGTGACTCCTTAAAAGTTGGCAGATCCACGTGTTACTCAGTCGGAATGGTGATGCGGCGGCAGACCAGTACAGTCTCCAGGTGGGGGTAAACAGCGGCGCAGCGCGATCAGCAATCCCATATCAAACGGCCTTCTAGAGAGGTGGCGCTTCGCCAACGAGGCGGCGAAGCGCCGTATTTAGCTCCTCCCAGAGAGGCTGACCAAGCGCCGCGCGGTACTCAGCCTCAATCTCCTGCTTGATGGCCTGTGCGTCCAGCAGGTAGTGCCAACCTGCTGCTGTGAATTGGACCCGCGTGGCCCGGCCATCGTCGGGGTCGGGGTGCCGCTGGACGTAGCCGCCCTTTTCTAGCTCGGTGACCAGCTGCCCTGCCGCCTGTTTGGTCATTCCGGCACGCTCAGCTAGCGTGACAATTCGCGTGCCCCCGATGTCCAGATAGGGCAGGAGATTGGTATGGGCCAGACTCAGGGTGGTGTGCCCGCGCTCATGCAGTTTGTCTAATGCCAGGATGTTATAGGCCCGTGCGGCCCGGTGTAGCAGGCGGCCGACATGGTGCTGGCGGGCATGTTCGAGAGTAACGGAATCTGGTTTCTGGGACAAGATGGTCAGTCTCCTTGTCTAATTAGACAAGATGGTTTACTATATTTGAGTCTGTCTATAGAGGACAGGGAGGTTCTTATGATGGTGCTCCACGCTCAGCACATGCAAGCACTCGAAACCCCCAACGGCAACTGGGGCACGGCGCTGGCTACCCCCCGACTGGGAGCCACTGAGGTCACGGTCATTCACCAACGTCAACAGCCAGGCGGATTTAATCCCCTTCACCGGCAGTCGCGGGAAGAGGTCATGGTGATGCTCGTAGGTGAGGTGACCGTCAGTCAAGGAGATGAGCGCGTCCGGTTAGGCGCCCACGACACACTGATTATGCCCGCTGAGATCCTGCACCGCGTAGATAACACCGGC
The DNA here is from genome assembly GCF_020166395.1 of Deinococcus betulae. Lineage (NCBI taxonomy): Bacteria > Thermotogati > Deinococcota > Deinococci > Deinococcales > Deinococcaceae > Deinococcus > Deinococcus betulae. The sequence continues at coordinate 59,514 of NZ_JAIQXU010000010.1, forward strand.
GACGTGGACGCCGAGTGGCTGATTATTTCTCCAGCTGGGATGCGTTTTTTCCGTGACACTGGTGAAGAGGCCAGCCCACCCTGGCTGAAGTAAGTGAGGCGACCTCCGCTCATGGCGGAGCAGGCTGTCACTTGCTGATGAAGCCAAAACTAACAGCCTCTATCAAATACGCCGGGCCAAATACGCCGGGCGCCATGTGGACACATGGCGCCCGGCCCGGTGGGCTCTTATACCACCGCCGGTTCCACGTATTCGCCGTACACCGTCTTGAGCACGTCCATCTGTTCACCCAGCGTGCAGTAGGCGTGGGCGCATTCCAAAAAGGCGGGCATGGAGTTGGCGCCCGTGACGGCCGTGTCGCGCAGGGCTGCCAGTGCCGCTTCTACCCGCATAGGGTCGCGCTCGCGGCGCACCTGGGCCAGGCGGGCTTCCTGCACACGCTCGACTTCCGGGTCAATGAGCTGGATGGGCACTTCGACCGCGTCCTGCACGAAGTCGTTTACGCCCACGATGATGCGTTCTCCGCGCTCGACTTCCAGCTGGTAGCGGTAGGCGGCCTCGGCCATTTCCATCTGGAAGAACCCGCTTTCAATCCCGGCCTCCACACCGCCCATCAGGCGAATCTGCTCGATGTAGCCCATGGCAGCGGCCTCAATGTCACCCGTCAGTTTCTCGACGTAGTAGCTGCCGGCCAGGGGGTCCACCACACCGGCCACGCCGGTTTCATAGGCAATGATCTGCTGGGTGCGCAGGGCAATGGTCGCGGCTTCCTCGGTGGGCAGCGCCAGCGCCTCGTCAAACGAGTCGGTGTGCAGGCTCTGGGTGCCGCCCAGCACAGCGGCCAGCGCCTGAATCGCCACGCGCGCGATGTTGTTCAGGGGCTGCTGGGCGGGCAGCGACACCCCGGCGGTCTGAGAGTGCGTGCGCAGCATCCATGACCGGGGGTTCTTGGCGCCGTAACGGTCACGCATCTGCCGCGCCCAGATCCGCCGGGCGGCGCGCAGCTTGGCAATCTCCTCGAAAAAGTCGTTGTGAATGTCCCAGAAAAAGCTGATGCGCGGCGCGAAGTCGTCAATGTCCAGCCCGCGTTCCATCGCCTTTTCCACGTAGTGAAAGCCGTCGGCCAGGGTAAAGGCCAGTTCCTGCACCCCGGTCGCCCCCGCCTCGCGGATATGGTAGCCGCTGACTGATACGAAGTTCCATTTGGGCACCACTTTCGGGCCCCATTCAAAGGTGTCAATGACCAGCTTGACGCTGGGGCTGGGCGGGTAAATGAATTCCTTCTGGGCGATAAATTCTTTCAGGATGTCGTTCTGGATGGTGCCGCCGACCCGCCCCAGGTCCTTGCCCTGCTTCTGCGCGTTGGCGATGTACATGGCCCAGATGGCGTTGGCCGGGCTGTTGATGGTCATGGAGGTGGTGACGGCGGTGGGGTCGATGCCCTGAAACAGGATCTCCATGTCGGCCAGGCTGGCCACCGCCACGCCGCATTTGCCGACCTCGCCCTTGGAAAAGGGGTGGTCCGAGTCGTAACCCATCAGGGTCGGCAGGTCAAAGGCGGTACTCAGGCCCGTCTGACCGGCCTTGAGCAGCGCGTGAAAGCGCTCGTTGGTCTGCTCGGCGCTGCCGAAGCCCGCGAACATGCGCATGGTCCAGAGCTTGCCCCGGTAGACGCTGGGCTGCACACCGCGCGTGTAGGGGAATTCGCCAGGATAGCCCAGGTCGCGCTCGGTATCCCAGTCTTTCAGGTCGTCGGCCGTGTAAATCGGCTCGGGGTCCATGTCCGACAGGTTCTTGAAGTTGTATTTGCGCTCGGGGAACTTCTGCGCGGCCGGGCTGTAGACGCTCTGCATCCACTCGTTCTTGCTTTTCATGTGGGGCCTCCGGGGGTGGGGAGCCAAACGCTCGTTAGAGGCACAGGGTAGCAGAGTGGCTCCAGGCAAAGGTGCGGGACAGGGCCAGATGTGACCACTACTATTATCCCAGTGACCCTTTCTGATCTGCCCACGGCCGCAGACCTGGCCCGTTTCAGCCTGGCTGCCCAGCATCCCCTGACCCTGAACTGGGCTGACACCTCCGAGCGTCTGAGCCGCCTGGCTGGAGGCCACGTCTTTGACCTGCAACTGGCCACCGACCTTGACCTTGCAGGGCAGCGGGCCGCTTTCCTGAACGCGGGTCCGGCCGCGCCCGAGTACCTGAATCACTGGGTCTATGTGCACAGCGACCTGCACGCCATGCTCAGCATCCGCTTTAAAGGGCTGGATGTGAGTAAACCTTTCATGGAAGTCAGCGTGACTTCCCGGCCTGTCGTGCCCGCCGACCTGGCTGCCCTGTGCGCGGCTGCTCAGGTCTACCACGCCTTTCGGCCCCCCAGGCTGCGGTTCTGGAGTGCGGCCCCACAGACGGTCTGGGCAGACCTGGCCCCAGACCGGCGTGTCCTGGCAGCTCCACTGCCCGACCTGCGCGGCGGCGCCGTGCCGGGCGGCCTGACCCTGCGGCCTACCGTGGATGCCGCCCAGTACGCCGAAGCTTGCGCGGCCTACGCCTCTGTGGACGCCGACCACCCTGGGCATCCAGAGCAGGCCAGAATTCTCAGTGAGGACGATCTCCACAAGACCATCGCCGCCGGCACGATGTTTGACGTGCTGTGGCAGGGGCAGTGGGCGGGGTACGTCGGGACTCAGGCTTACTCGCAGTTGGGACTGGACGCCCAGGTGATTCAGGAAGTGCTGCTGGCGCCACACGTCAGGGGCCGCCGTCTGGGCACGGCGCTCAGCACCCTGCTGGCCCGGCACCTGCCCGGCGAGCGGCAGGTCCTGAGCGGCACCATCCACGGCCACAACCGGGGCGCCCTCCAGGCCGCGCGGGGGGCGGGCCGCCACGATGTCGGTGGCTGGTGGTGGGTGCCGCTGGGCTGAATGGCGGCTCGACTGGGGCATTCAGTTCTGGTGCATGGCGCGTTTTTAGGCCTTCAAACTTCCGCCACTAACCTGACTGCCGATCTGACTGCTCCTGCTGCGCGGCCTCAAGGGCCTGTGACACCGCCTGCGCCCGCACCGTTCTGGCGGCGCGCACGGTAAACAGCATGACCACGCCGGCAAACAGCATCGTGAAATACAGGTAGGCGCTGGGCACCCCCACCTCGAAGGCCTCTGCCACCAGATTGGTTCCCACCAGCAGCAGGAAGGCAGCGGCCAGCAGTTTCAGCGGCGGGTGCGCGTCCAGATACCGGCTGATGGGCCCACTGGCCGCCACCATCACGACCATCGCCAGGACCACGGCGGTGACCATCACCGGCACGTTGCCGCTGATACCGATGGCCGTAATTACGCTGTCGAGGCTGAACACCACGTCAATCAGGGGAATTTGCAGGATGACACTCAGCAGCGAGACCTGGCCGGCGCTGGCCTCGCCGGTGCCCAGGGGGTCAGCCGCCATCCGCGACAACTCGCGCACACTCTTGACCATCAGGAAGAGTCCGCCGCCAATCAGAATCAGGTCGCGCACGCTGAGCCCCTGGCCCAGCACCGTCAGCAGCGGTTCTTGAAGGCGCGTCAGCCAGGCAATGCCGCTCAGCAGCGCCACGCGCGTCACGACGGCCAGGGTCAGCCCCACGGTGCGGGCCAGTGCCTGCTGTGAGGCGGGCAACCGGGACGCCAGCAGTGTGATAAACACAACGTTGTCAATGCCCAGCACCAGTTCCAGCAGGGTCAGGCTCAGCACGCCGACCCACGCTGAGGGACTGCTCAGCGCCTGCACAAAGTCCGCCATACCCTTCACCCTACGGTGAGCGGTCCCCGCGTGGCCCGGCTTAAAGGGTCGGTCAAGATATAAGGCGTCAGGCGAACGCTGACCTTGCTGTGTGGGCACACAACTGGGTCGCCTGACAGGGCTGCGGCGCGGCCATCTTCAGGTTGACAGGGCGCTGGGAGGGTCGGCTCCATTCTACAACCAGAAGAAGGCCGTACCAGGCTTGTCCTGTCTGCCTCGTTCACTCATCAGAAGGGCCCCAATGTGTCGGTGTCACGTTCGGCTCCCCGCCCTGCGCGGCCTGAAGCTTTTTGCAGACGCTTCAATCGGGGGCCCTGACAGACTGTCCAGAGCCCCTGATTTCTGCTAAACTTTCTGTTTGGGTGTCCCGCCCACGCGATGTGAGGCGGGCTTTTTCATGCCAATGAGAGCAGAAGGCCGCCCGCGCCGCCGGGGCCAACCGCTCCGCACCTAAGGAGCTGCAACTATGGAATACCGTAACATCGCCATTATCGCCCACGTTGACCACGGCAAGACCACCCTGGTGGACGGCCTGCTCAAGCAGACCCTAAAGCTGGGCCACGGTGAAGAAATTGCCGAACGCGCCATGGACAGCAACGACCTGGAAAAGGAACGCGGCATCACCATCCTGGCGAAAAACACCGCCGTGGAATACAAGGGCGTCAAGATCAATATCGTTGATACCCCTGGCCACGCCGACTTCGGCGGGGAAGTGGAGCGCGTGCTGGGCATGGTGGACGGCGCCCTGGTGCTGGTGGACGCCGCCGAAGGCCCCATGCCCCAGACCCGCTTTGTGCTCAGGAAGGCTATCGAGCTGGGCCTCAAGATTGTGGTCGTCATCAACAAGATCGACCGCCAGGACGCCCGCATCGAGGACGTGGTCAACCTGACCTTCGACCTGATGGCCGAACTGGGGGCGAGCGACGAGCAGCTCGACTTCCCGATTCTCTACGCCGTGGCCCGCGACGGCAAGGCGTACAAGGACCTGGACAACCCGCAGGAGGACATGCACGAGCTGTTCGAGATGGTGCTGGAGCAGATTCCCGCGCCGCCCGTGGATGTGGACGCCCCCTTCCAGATGGTCGTGACCAACCTCGACTACTCCGAGTACCTGGGGCGCATCGTGCTGGGGCGCATCCAGCGCGGCACCGTCAAGAAGGGCGAGTTCGTGCAGCTGATCCACAAAGACGGCACCATGACCAAGTCGCGCATTGTGCAGCCCTTCACGCACCTGGGCCTGCGACGCATCGAGGCGGACACCGTCAGCGCGGGCGACATTGTGGCGCTGGCGGGCATCGAGGACGCGCAGATCGGGGAAACCGTGGCCGACCTGGCCGACCCGGAAGCCCTGCCCATCATCACGGTGGACGAGCCGACCGTGTCGATGACCTTTCAACCCAACACCAGCCCGTTCGCGGGCAAAGAGGGCAAGTACGTCACCTCCCGCCACCTCAACGACCGCCTGAAGCGCGAAGTGATGACCAACGTGTCCCTCAAGGTCGAGGAACTGCGCCCCGACGAGTTCAAGGTCAGCGGCCGCGGCGAGCTGCATCTCTCCATCCTGCTCGAAACCATGCGCCGTGAGGGCTATGAAGTTCAGGTCGGCTCGCCGCAGGTGATCATCCGCGAGATCGACGGCGAGAAGCACGAGCCGGTCGAGCACCTCGTCATCGACGTGCCGGAGGGGCACGCCAGCACCGTGATCGGCGTCCTGAGCGCGCGCAAGGGCCAGATGGTCAATATGGAGCCGCAGGGCAAGCGCACCCGCGTGGAGTTCAAGATTCCTTCCCGGGCGCTGTTCGGCTTCCGTACCCAGTTCCTGTCCATGACCCAGGGCGAGGGCATCATGAGCCACATCTTCGACGGCTACGCGCCCTGGGCCGGGGAACTCAAGACCCGCCAGAACGGCTCGCTGGTCAGCATGGAAGACGGCACGGCCTTCGCCTACTCCATCTGGAAATTGCAGGACCGGGGCGGCTTCTTCATCGACGCCGGAGCCGACGTGTACGTGGGCATGATCGTGGGTGAGAACGCCCGCGAGCAGGACATGAACGTCAACGTCTGCAAGAACAAGAAGCTGACCAACGTGCGCTCCAGCGGTGCGGACGACGCGCTGACCCTGATTCCGCCCAAGCGTCTGAGCCTGGAAGACGCCCTGGAGTACATCAGCGAGGACGAACTGGTGGAGCTGACCCCCCAGAGCATCCGCCTGCGCAAGAAAGTGCTGAACCCCAGCATGCGCAAGTAAAGAAAGAAGTCCACAGAGGGCCGCAGTGAAGTTGCTGTGGCCCTTTCGCATGGCTGGAGAGGTCCGGCTTTCGGGCCTGCCGCCGGCCAACACGGTGCCCTTCAAGCGAAGCGGCTCGGCGCGGGGGCAACTGACCAGCGAGGTGTGAGCAGGGCGGCCGCGTGGTGGGCCTGACAGCCGACAGGCCGTATTAGGCTCTGGGCCATGTTCACTGCGCCTCTTGTTCGCCCCGCTTTCCTTCGGGACGTGCCGGCCATCACGGCCATCTACAACCATGCCGTTGTGCACACGACCGCCTCCTATGACCTGGAGCCCGTCACCGAAGCCTCGCGCCTGGCGTGGTTCGAGGCCAGGCAGGCGGACGGCTGGCCGGTCTGGGTGGCTGAGCAGGGCGGGCAGGTGGTGGGCTGGGCCACCTTCGGCCCCTTCCGCGCCAAGCCGGGCTACCGCTTCACCGCCGAGCACTCGGTCTATGTGGCCCCAGACGCGCAGGGCCAGGGCGCTGGGCGCCTGCTCATGACCTATCTGATTGCGGAGGCCCGCCAGCGTGGCCTGCACAGCCTGGTTGGCGGTGTGGACGCCGAGAACACCGGCAGCTTGGCCTTTCATGCCCGGCTGGGCTTCGTGCCGGTCGCCCACTTCCGACAGGTGGGCCGCAAGTTTGACCGCTGGCTGGACCTGACCTTTGTGCAGCTTCTGCTGGAGCCGTAGGCGGCTTTGCGGCGCGGCGGGTGTACCCTGTACCCATGCTGGCGGCCCTAGAGAGCGTGCGGAGCTTGGTGGAACCTTTGGGTGGAATGGTCCATGTTGCGGCTGGCTTTGCCGTGGCGTTCTTTGCCTCCTCGGTGTTTTCGCCGGCAGGCAAACACGCCGCCGTGGTGGGGCGGGCCGCCGCCGTCGTAGTGGTGCTGACCCTGCTGGGCGCGACCTGGCTGGTGCACCCGGCGGCGGGGATGCTGCTGGGGTACTTCGGGTCAAGGGCCTTCACGCGCAAGCAGAGCACGCCGGGGGGCCTGCTGGCAGCGCTGCTGGCTGGTCTGGCCTTTATCGCCCTGGGGGCGACCTGGCTGCTGTATCCGCTGTTTTTCATGGCGCTGGCCTGGCTGCTGTCGGGCGGCTGGCAGCGGGTGGCCCGGAGCCCCGCACCCGCCACCCCTGACCCGGTCGTCCCGGCGCCACTGCCCGCTCAGGCCAGTGGCACGCCCATGCCGGCCGCCGAAAGCCCCCTGGTCGCCCTGCTGCGCGATGAGCGCCTGCCCCCCGAGGCCCGGGCGCAGCTGGCGGCCCTGAACCTGCGGACCCAGGAGGCCCTATCGCTGCTGCAGACGCAGGGCGTGGACGGCAGTGAGGCGGGTTACCTGACCCGCGCCATCCGCGACGAGTACGCCCCTGGCGCCGTGAACGCCTACTTGAAATTGCCGCGCTCGCTGGCCGATTCTGCCCCTCTTCAGGACGGCAAAACAGGCCGCGCCCTGCTGGCCGAACAGCTAGAACTACTCCTGGAAGGTGTTCAGGACGTGATTAACAGCACGCTGCGCAGCGGCAGTCAGGATCTCCTGAGCCACGGGCGTTTCCTGCGGGACCGCTTTGAAAAGGTGAGCGCCGACCTGCGCGTGCCGGTTGAAGTCAAGGCGAAGTAGAGGGGCCGCTCTCTTTCATTACGCTCTGCACAGAACGCGCTATGCTGAGGGGCGATGTCTGCCGTGCTGCCCGCCCCTGAATCCGCCCTGAGTGTCCTGAAAACCGTCTGGGGCTATGACGCCTTTCGGGGCGTGCAGGCCGACATTGTTCAGACGGTAATGGCCGGGGGCAACGCCCTGGTGCTGATGCCCACTGGCGGCGGCAAGAGCCTGTGTTATCAGGTGCCCAGCCTGCTGCGCCCTGGCGTGGGCGTCGTGGTCTCGCCCCTCATTGCCCTGATGAAAGACCAAGTGGACACCCTGCGCGCCCTAGGCGTGCGGGCCGCGTTCCTGAATTCCACCCTCTCGCCTGAGGGTGCCCGAGAGGTGGAGGCGGCGCTGCTCTCAGGCGACCTCGACCTGCTGTATGTGGCCCCGGAGCGCTTGCTCCTGCCCCGGACCCTGGACCTTCTGGAGCGCGCCCCCGTGGCCCTGTTCGCGGTGGACGAAGCGCACTGCGTTTCTCAGTGGGGGCACGATTTCCGCCCTGAATACCAGGGCCTGAGCATGCTCCCCGAGCGCTTTGGGCACATCCCGCGCCTGGCCCTGACCGCCACCGCCGATGACCGCACCCGCGCCGACATCCTGCGCGTCCTGGGCCTGCAAGGGGCGCCGCAGTTCATCTCCAGCTTTGACCGGCCCAACATTCAGTACCGCGTGGCGAACAAGGAAGGGCCTAAGACCCAGCTGCTGGACTTTATCCGCTCGGAGCACGCCGGAGACGCGGGCATTGTGTACTGCCTGTCGCGCAAGTCGGTGGAGGAGACGGCGCAGTGGCTCTGCGCGCAGGGGGTTGACGCAGTGGCCTACCACGCGGGCCTCTCGCCACGTGAACGCAACCAGGCCCAGGAGCGTTTTCTGAATGAGGAGGGGCTGGTCGTGGTCGCCACCGTGGCGTTTGGGATGGGCATTGACAAGCCCAATGTGCGCTTTGTGGCCCACCTGGACCTGCCCAAGAGCATGGAAGGCTATTACCAGGAAACGGGCCGCGCTGGCCGTGACGGCCTGCCGGGGACCGCCTGGATGGTGTACGGCCTGGCCGACGTGGTGAATGTCCGCCGCATGCTGGCGGGCAGCGACGCCCCTGAAGAGGTCAAGCGCGCCGAGGCGGGCAAGCTGGACGCCCTGCTGACCTACTGCGAGACCGCCGCCTGCCGACGCGAGGTGCTGCTCGCCTACTTTGGCGAGAGCTTTCACGGCCCCTGCGGCAACTGCGACACCTGCCTGAACCCGCCCCAGGTGCGCGACATGACCCGCGAGGCGCAGATGGCTCTGTCGGCCGCTATTCGCACCGGCAACCGCTACGGCGCGGCCCACCTGACGGACGTGCTCCTGGGCCGCGCCACCGAGAAAGTCGTGGGGATGGGCCACCACACCCTGCCCACTTTTGGGGTCGGCGCCGCGCACGACGAGAAGGTGTGGCGTGGGGTGCTGCGCCAGCTGGTCAGCCTGGGCTACCTGGCGGCGGGTGAATACCACGGGCTGTCGGCCACCGGCAAGGCCCGCACGCTTCTGAAAGGCGAGACGGCCCTGGTGCTGCGGGAAGACACGCTGCAACCCAAAACGAATAAGCGCGAGCGCACCCGTGACCGGGGCGGCAGCCGCGCTCCTGTGGCCCCCAGCGACCAACCGCTGTTTGAAGCCCTGCGCGGCTGGCGCCTGGCCCGCGCCCGCAGCCTGGGCGTGCCGCCCTACGTCATCTTTACCGACGCCACCCTCAAGGCCATCACCGAACTAAAGCCCACCAGCCACGCAACCCTGGGCACCGTCAGTGGGGTGGGGCAGCGCAAGCTGGCCGATTACGGTGACGAGGTGGTGCAGCTGGTCCGCGACTCGCTGGGCGGCCTGACGCCTGCTCCGGTCAGCGCCCCTGAACGCGGCGCGCGTGAGAACAGTGCGCTGCTGGGCATTCTCAAAGGCCGCCCGGCGCCCGAGCCAGTGCTGCTGCCCCCCACTGCCCCCGCCGACCCGGCGCACACCGAGCAAGTGGCCGAGGCCCTGCGCGAGTTACGCAAGGCCCTGAGCAAGGAAACAGGCCACAGCGCCTTTGTCATCTTTCCAAACGCGACGCTGGAAGCCCTGGCGGCCCGTCAGCCCCACACCCTGGCCGAGATGCAAGACCTCCCCGGCTTTGGCCCCAAGCGCCTTGAGGCCTATGGAGAGCGGGTGCTGGAAACGGTGCGGAGCGTGCTGGACGAAGGCTAGAACCTGGTCTGCCCCAGCGACGAGCGCTGACCAGGCTTGCTCGGGGTGGCCTGGTCTGACTCTCCTTGATAGCCGTGGCTGTCTCTGGAATCTGCTAGCCCTCATTGAACTGGGGAAACCGGGCGGCTTCACAGCTCACCACACTCCAGCCGGCCCAAGTTACATGCTGGGCACTCCATGCTTCATCGGTCGCCCGTAGGAAGAGCAAAGGCGACCCCTCACCGACAGTCAGCCGCGAGATGAAAGGCCAATCATACGGATTCCGCTTTATTGCAGCACAGCCGGACAGGCACCGTCGGTGCTTCCATATCGCGAAATCCGCATCTGTTCCTTCTCACTCCGCTCGGATTCCACCCGGCATTCTGCTCGATTCAATCGGAGGCCGTATCAGTCCCTATCCTCCTGCCGCGCCTGATGACCATCAATCTCGCGCTGAAGGAAGAAATTGAGCAGTGTTCGCAGCGCCGCGATGGCGGCCAGCTTGCCAATGTCGTCCCAGGAGGGCGCGATGGCCGTGCGCAGAATATCGGCCGCCAGCGTGAATTCCAGGGCGACCGCCAGCCAGCGGCCCAGCTCTAATCTCAGGCTTTCTTTCTGCACGTCTGGTTGCGTGCTGGGCCGCACAAACGCCGTGGCTGCTCGTCCCAGGGCCACCAGCACCGCCGCCGCAATGACCAGCGCGGCGGCCACCTCGACCCCAGTGGCCACCCACTCGGTTACCACCTTGACCTTCTCCAGCAGGGTCACAGGGTCAGCGCCAGCTCCACAGCCTCGCGCAGACCCCCGTCGTCCACATGGCCGACAAAGTGCCGCGCTGCCTGCCGGGCCGGGGCGTCGGCGTTGCCCATGGCCACCGGATGCCCCACCTCGCGCATGGCAGTCACGTCGTTCTCGCCGTCCCCCACCATCATCACGCGGTCCAGCGGCACCCCGTAGGCCCGCGCCACCTGGGCCACCGCGCTGCCCTTGCCCACCCCTGCCCGCGTGACCGAGATAAACATGGCGTCCGGCATTACCGGGCTGCCGGCTGGGTGCAGGCTCAGCCCCTCGTAGGGCGCAGCGGTCACGGCGGCTTCTTGCTCACGCGCCACCACCCACTGCACCCGCACCACGTCGCCGCTCAGGTCGCTGAGCGCTTTGGGGTGATACGGCACCCCCAGCAGCCGCGCGTGGCGTTCGGCGTAGTCGCCGGGTTTGGTGATTGCAAAGTCCAGGTCGGTGTAGACCTCCAGCAGCCGGTCTTCCTGCTGCGCCCGCGCCAGCAGGCCCGGCAGGCTTTCTGATGGAAACGGCTCGGAGAGGCTGTGGCCGCTGCTCACGTTGACGATGCTGGCCCCGTTCTGAAAAATATGCCAGCCGTCCCCGTCTATCCGCTCGGCGTAGGCGCGGGCGTTGCCAAAAGCCGGGCGCCCGCTGCACAGGGCCAGCCGCACCCCCTGCGCGCGGGCTGTCTGGAGCGCCGCCCACACGTCTTCCCGGATGATGTTCCCCGTGCCCACCAGGGTGCCGTCCACGTCAATGCAAATCAGGCCAAGCATGGGGCGCAGTCTAGAGTGCTACCGCCCCACCACCGGGCGGGGTGCCCAGGTGCCTTCGCGCTCCACCGTGGCCTGACCGCCCACATGCACCGCTGTGACCCGCTCACCCTGCAGTTCCAGTTCCACTTCGACCTCGCCGGGGGTGCCCAGCGCGTGCCCCTGATACACCACGCCGCAGGCCCGTTCGCCGCGCACCGGCAGGCGGCCCTGGCTGGCCAGCAGCGCCATCAGAGCGCCGGCCGCGCTGCCAGTCACCGGGTCTTCCGGAATGCCCACGGCTGGGGCAAAGTCCCGCGCCGCAAAACGGTTGACGCCCATCGGTGCGTAGGCGTACAGGCTGACCACGCCCAGCGCCTCGGTCAGGGCCTGAATCCGCGGCAGGTCCGGCTCTAGGCCGTCCAGAATCACGCTGTCGAGCAGCGGGAGAAAGACACTCCAGAGACCCGTGCTGGCCGCCGCCATCGGCAGTCCCCGGTGAACCATGCGCGCGTCAATGCCCAGGGCTTCGGCCAGTTCAGTGCGGATGCTGCGGGGCAGCGGGCGGTAACTGGGCGCCGGTTGCTGCATCCACACCCGCTGCGGCACCCCTACCACGCTGTCCAGCCGCAGCGGCACCCGCCCGGCCAGCGTGTCCAGGTACAGCACAGAGGTGCCGTCCCACTCGCCGGCCTGCGCCAGGGTCAGGCCCAGGGCCACGGTGGCATGGCCGCAGAAATCTACTTCTTGCGTCGGCGTAAAGTAGCGCACCCGCAGAATCTGCCCTTCGCGCCGCATGACATACACCGTCTCTGGCGCGCCGATCTGGGCCGCCAGGGCCTGCATGTCTGTGCGGCTCAGTTCGCCGGCGCGCAGCACCACGCCCGCCCGGTTGCCGTGCCCTGGCGTCTCGGTGAAGGCACTCACCTCGCTATAGGCAATCATGTCTCTACTGTATCCCAGCACCTTAAGACTCACTTGAATGGATCTGAAGCGCATCTCCATCAATCTGCTTCTTGGCCAAGACTTGAGCAGAGTCGTAAAAATCTTTGCGTTTGCCCTGCCACACTCCGGCCAGTTCATTCCCTTCCCGGGTGAGCCCATTCAAGGAGGCTGTTATGGCACGTTTGATTCCTGTTTCCGAGTTGGTGCGCGACCGTTCCTACGACCTGGGCGATACCTATGACATTGTGGGCCGCAACGCCTACGCGGTGGACGAGAAAGTGGGCACCGTGCGCGAGGCCCTGACCGACGACGGTGGCCAGATTCGTTACCTGATTGTGGACGTGGGCGGCTGGTTCTCGGCCAAAGAAGTCATGGTGCCCGTCGGCATGGCGCGTATCGAAGACGACGGCGTCTACCTGGATAATCTGACGAAAGATCAGGTCAAGGGGCTGTCCGGCTATGTCGCTGGTCAGGACTACGACTACGACGCCCAGGTGGGCGACGAGCGCATTCTGCGTGGTGTAGACCACGCTGAGCATCAGACCAACGCCGGCGAATTCATCTACCGCGATGAAGATACCCTGTTCCAGACGCCCCAGCGCCTGCAACTCCTTGAAGAACGCCTTCGAGTTAACAAGGACCGTTACGTCGCGGGTCAGGTGCAGATTGGGAAGCACGTCGAGACCCGCACCGAGAACGTCACGGTGGGTCTGGAGCGCGAAGAGATCGTCATCGAGCGTCATGTGGTGACGGATGCCCGGCCTGTGGACGGCAACGTGACCCTGGGCGCCGGCACCGAGACCATCCGGGTGGACCTGGAAGCCGAGCGTGCCGACGTGAGCAAGCAGGCCTACGTCACTGAAGAGGTCGAGATTGGCAAGCGCACCGTGACCGAGCAGCAGACCGTCAGCGAGACGGTGGGCCGCGAAGTGCTGGACGTAGACCAGTCCGGTCAGGTGGCGGTGCAGGGCGCCGAGGGCACCACGCTGCGCGATGACCGCAACCTGGGCGAGCGCACGGTGGACGCCGTGAAAGACGCCGTGGACCCCCTTGACGGCAAGATTGACCGCCGCTAAGAGGAGTGTGGGAAGGGCCACTGTGCTCTTCCCCCGTTTCCTATGAAGGAAGAACGGAAGGTCAGCCGCGCCCTGGAAGGGGTGCTGCAACTGCGTGAAGAACGTGCCGAGGTCCGCAAGATTAGGGAGGCGACGGGGCAAGTGATGCTGCGCCGTGAACGCCGGGTCCGCGAGGAAACGGTGCGCGTGGAGCTTGTCTCCGAGGTTCTGGTGATTACCGCCGTAGAGGGTGCCCCCACCGTGCAAATCGGCACCCGCACCCTGGCTCCGGGCGAAAGTTATGAGGTGCTGCTCTCCGATGAACGCGCCGTAGTAGATAAGGTGGTAGCCCAGACGCAAGAAGTCCGGGTGTTCAAAGACACCTTCGTGCGCGAGGAGACGGTGCCCCTTCAACTGGCGTATGAAGAACTGGTAGTGGAGGAAAAGACCTTTCTTCCAGATGCCAGCACCTGAAGAGCCACAAAACGAAGCCCCAGCGGAAAAGTTCGCTGGGGCTTCGTCTTTGCCGCTTAAGGGCGCATGCGGGTGAGCATCCGCGGAAAGGGAATGGCCTCGCGGATGTGGTCAATGCCGGTGATCCAGGCAATCACCCGTTCCAGGCCCATACCAAAGCCGGCGTGGGGCATGGAGCCCGTGCGGCGTAGGTCCAGATACCACTCGAAGGCTTCGAGCGGCAGGCCTTCGTGCTTGATTCGGGACTTGAGCAGCTCATAGTCGTGAATGCGCTCGGAGCCGCCAATAATCTCGCCGTAGCCTTCGGGGGCAATCATGTCGTCGCACAGGGCCACGCGGGGGTCTTCGGGGTCAGGCTGCATGTAAAAGGCCTTAATGGCCGCCGGGTAGCGTTCAATGATCACGGGGCGGTCAAAGTGGTGACCCAGAATCGTTTCGTGCGGGGCGCCCAGGTCGTCTCCCCAGTCCACCGGCTGCACGTCGGCCTGCACGTTGTCGGGCAGGTCACCACTCTCGATGTGCTGCCGAATAATCTCCAGCGCCTCGGTGTAGGTCACGCGCGGGTAAATGCCCTCAGCAGCCCCGGCCAGCTTGCCCACGTCGCGGCCCAGCAGCGCCAGCTCCTCAGGGCACTGTTCCAGGACGCGGCGCACCAGAAAACTGACAAAGCGCTCTTGCAAAGCCATGTTCTCGGTGTGATTGCTGGGGACCACCTCCGGCTCGATCATCCAGAATTCCAGCAGGTGGCGCCGCGTTTTGCTCTTTTCCGCGCGGAAGGTGGGGCCAAAGGTATACACCTTGCCAAAGGCAAAGGCGCCGGCCTCGGCGTGCAGCTGGCCCGTCTGGCTCAGGTACGCCTTGTCCTCGCCGAACAGGTCAATCTCGAACAGCTCGGTGGTGCCTTCAGCGGCATTGGGCGTGAAAAAGGGCGCGTCAAAGCGGATAAACCCTTCCCCGTGAAAGAAATCCACGATGGACCGCTGCACGCAGTCGCGCACGCGCATAATCGCCCAGGGGCGGCGGTGACGCAGCCAGATGTGGCGGTGGTCCATCAGAAACTCGATGCCGTGTTCCTTGGGCGTGATGGGATACTCGGCGTGGTTCTCGCTGATGGGGGAGAGGCCACGCACGCTTAGCTCCACGCCGCCCGGCGCGCGCTCATCAGCCCGCACCTCGCCGGTCACAGTCACAGCCTGTTCCTGGGTCAGCCGCTTGGCCGCTTCGAAAACGTCCTCGGTCACGTCGCCTTTAAAGACGGTGGCCTGCACAAAGCCGCTGCCGTCGCGCAGCTTCAGAAACTGAATCTTGCCCTTGCCGCTTTTGTCAGTCAGCCAGGCGTGGAGGGAAACGGTTTGCCCCACATGCTGCTTGAGGTCATGGATGGTCGAAAACAGGCTCATGTCGGCGCTCAGTATAGGCAGAGCTGCAGAGAAGGCGCCTGCCGAGGCTGGTGGTGGGACTCTCACTCTCGTCAAGGGCTAGGAGGAGTCTTCTGTATTCTCGCTATTCGCGCCAAGTGAGAATGATGCGGATGAGGCCAAAAATTCACGATTGAGGCCAAAAATTCACGATCTGGAATAATTGTGAAACTATTCACTTAATACGGTCAATGTTTTTCCATGAATTCTGAGGGGCTCGGTGCTTTGAGTAAATGCACCGAGCCCCTCACCACCTGCTGTTACTTCAAGGCGTCGCTCATGCCCAGAACATCCGGGACTTTGAGGCTGGCGCCGCCCACCAGCGCGCCATTTACATTCGGCTTGGCGCAAATGCTGGCGATGTTGTCCGGCTTAACGCTGCCTCCGTACAGCACCCGGAGTTCATCTGCGTCGCTGCCGTAGCGCGTCAGCAGGGCTTCGCGGATGGCGGCGGCCAGTTCCTCGGCGTCCTCGGCGGTGGCCGTCTTGCCGGTGCCAATCGCCCACACGGGTTCGTAGGCAATCACCACTTCTGGGCCCACGCCAGCCAGGCTGCCGTTCAGCTGCGCCAGGGTATAGGCTACCTGTTTGCCCTGCTCGCGTACAGCCAGGCCCTCGCCCACGCAGACAATCGGAATCAGGCCGTTGGCCTGGGCCTGTTTGGCCTTGGCCGCCACCACCGCGTCTGTTTCGCCGTGGTACTCGCGGCGCTCGCTGTGGCCTACGATGACGTAGGTGGCGCCCAGGTCCTTGAGCATGGCGGCGCTGACCTCACCGGTGTATGCCCCGCTCTCGTGGGCCGACACGTCCTGTCCACCAAAGGCCACCCCCGCAGGCAGGTTGGCGGCCAGGGCGCTTAAGGCCACCGCCGGGGCCAGGACGGCCAGTTCGGCCGCGCCGCCCTCCAGCTTCTCGCCCAGTTCCTGCGCCCAGGCGCGGGCCTCGGTGGGGGTCTTGTTCATTTTCCAGTTCAGTGCGAGCAGGTTGTGCATCTTCAGTCCTCCCTGGGCAGGCGCGAAAGAATGGTGTCAATCTCGCCCTGCCAGATGGTGGTCGCCATAAAAGGCCGGAAGCCCATCTCGGTGTTGATTTTGAGCATGGCGCTGTTGCTATCGGCGTTCTGCGTGCGAATTTCCCTGGCCTGTGGGCTGAGGCGCCGCAGGTGGGCAACGTTCGCGGCCTTGAGCCAGCGGCCCAGGCCGTGGCCCCGGTGGGCGGCCAGCACCCCTGTATTGCCCTGGCTCACGATGCCCGGTTGCGACGCCCGCCACGACAGGTCGTTCAGGCCGGCCAGCGTGCCGTCGGGGGCACGTACCACTGCGGTCAAGCTGACCCGCCCACCGGCGCGGCTCAGGCCTTCCAGTTCGCGGACCTCCTGCGCCGACACGGTGGTGTCTTCGGCCTTCAGGTCACCCCGTGGGGCGCTGTTCATCACGCTGAGGAGCGCCGCGTAGGCGGCCAGGTCCGCTTCGGGCACCTCACCTTCCCAGACTTCCAGGGTGTAGCCGTCCGCTGGGCGGGTGGTCCAGCGCTCCAGCAGGCCGCCCGGCAGATCAGAGAGCAGCAGCTGGTTTTCGTGATTGGCCAGGCCCGGTGTAAACCCACAGTGCGCCGCGAAGGCCTCGCCCGCCGGCACGCGGTCGGTGGTGCGGGCCAGCAGCAGGGACCGGCCGCGCGCCTGCATGGCCTGCGCCGCGTGGCGCAGCAGCGACCCGCCCACTCCGCGCCCGCGCCAATCCGGGGCCACCATCAGTTCCAGGTCGGCCAGATGCTGGTTGTCCTCTGTGTTCATCAGCTGTGTGCGCGCGTGGGCGTGAATGCCGCTGCTGTCCTCCACCGTCCAGAGGTCCAGTTCCAGGAGGGGTGGCAGGTGCTGCATCTGGCCCCAGACATGCTCAGGGTTGACGGGTGGGTCGTCGGGGTGCGTTTCCTGGCGCAGGCGGTTCAGGTGCGCGACCAGTTGGTGGGCAAAGGCCTCTGTGAATTGACGCTGGGACCGGTGGATCAGCTGCGTGGCCTGTGCCGTCATGGTGCCGCTCCTGTGCGTGATGGGCCGTGGCAGACCCGGCCTGTATTGTTCTGTGCCAAGGGGGGACAGGTTGCCTAACCCATCGCCTCGACGCCGGGCAGCACCTTGCCTTCCAGCAGTTCCAGGCTGGCGCCGCCGCCCGTGGAAATGTGGTCAATCTGGTCAGCCCGGCCGCTCTTGTTAATGGCGCTGACCGAATCGCCGCCGCCCACCACCGTGTAGGCCTGGTCTTTGAGGCTGCCCACAGCCGCCGCCACTGCATTCGTGCCCGCAGCAAAGGCCTCGAACTCGAAGACGCCCATCGGGCCGTTCCAGAACACCATTTTCGCGCCTTTCAGGGCCTCGGCATAGGCGGCCTGCGTCTGCGGCCCGATATCCAGGCCCATCCAGCCGTCTGGAATGGCCCCGGCGGGCACCACCTGCGTCTGGGCGTCAGCAGCAAAGCGGTCGGCGGCCACCGCGTCGGTGGGCAGCATCAACTTGTCGCCGTAGGTATCCAGCAGGTTGCGGGCGTACTCCACCTGATCCTCTTCCACGAGGCTGGCCCCAATCTGCCCGCCGCGCGCTTTGAGGAACGTGAACATCATGCCGCCGCCAATCAGCATGCGGTCCACCTTGGGCAGCAGGGTTTCAATCACCTTGATTTTGTCGCTGACCTTGGCCCCGCCGATGATGACCACGTAGGGGCGCTCCTGGCCCGACAGCACCCGGCCCAGCGCGTCCACCTCGGTTTGCAGCAGGTGCCCCGCCGCGTGGGGCAGCAGGCCCGCGACCCCACTGACGCTGCTGTGGGCGCGGTGCGCGCTGCCAAAGGCGTCCAGCACAAAGGCGTCGCCCAGCCGGGCCAGACGTTCATTCAGCCCCGCGTCGTTCTGTTCCTCGCCGGCACTGAAGCGCACGTTGTCCAGCAGCGCCACGGCGCCCTCAGGCAGCGCCTGCACGGCGGCCAGCGTCTCGCTGCTGTCAGCGGTGCCGGAAATGAACGTGACGTCGCGGCCCAGCGCCTCTTGCAAGACGGGCGCCACCGGCTTCAGGGAATACTTGTCTTCCGGGCCGTTCTTGGGCCGGCCAAAGTGGCTGAGCAGAATGACATTGCGCGCGCCCGCGTCCAGCAGCGCGCGCAGGGTGGGCAGGCTGGCCGTCACGCGCGTCGTGTCCTGCACGGCGCCGTCTTTGACTGGCACATTGTAATCCACGCGCACCAGCACGCGCTTGCCACGAACATCTAGGGTTTTCAGGTTTTGCACGGTTACTCCGGAAAAAGTGAGAGACAAAAACTGATGGTTGATGGTGACAGGACCAGGGTCCCCACCATCAACCATCAGCCGTCAGCCATCAGCCTTTTTGCTGAACGAGTTCCACTAGGTCGGCGATGCGGTTGCTGTAGCCCCACTCGTTGTCGTACCAGCTGAAGAACTTCACCAGGCTGCCCATCGCCATCGTCAGGCCGCCGTCAATGATGGCGCTGTGGGGGTCGCCCACAATGTCGGCCAGCACGATGGGGTCTTCGGTGTAGGAGATGATGCCCTTGTGGCTGCCCTCGGCGGCCTTCTTGAACACGTCGTTGACTTCCTGAACAGTCACGTCGCGCTTCAGAATGACCACCACGTCGCTGATCGAGCCGGTGGGGGTGGGCACGCGCAGGCTGGTGCCGTCAAACTTGCCCTTCAGCGCGGGGTACACCTGCGACACGGCCTTGGCGGCGCCCGTGGAGGTGGGGATGATGTTCACGGCGGCGGCGCGCGCGCGGCGCAGGTCGCTGTGCGGCAGGTCCAGCACGCGCTGGTCGTTCGTGTAGCTGTGCACCGTGGTCATGATGGCCTTTTCGATGCCAAAGGCCTCGTCCAGCAGCTTCATGGGGGCGCCCAGGCTGTTGGTGGTGCAGCTGGCGTTGGAGATGATGTTGTGCTTGCTGGCGTCGTAGTCGCCCTCGTTCACGCCCAGCACCAGGCTGATGTCCTCGTTCTTGGCGGGCGCCGTGATGATGACCTTCTTGGCGCCGCCCTCAATGTGCTTGCTGGCGCCCTCGCGGCTGGTAAAGATGCCGGTGGACTCAATGACGATGTCCACGCCCAGCTCGCCCCACTTGATGTTGGCCGGGTCACGCTCGGCCAGCGCGTGAATCTTCTTGCCGTTCACGGTCAGGCTCTCTTCGTCGTACTCGACGGTGCCGTCAAACTTGCCGGCGGTGCTGTCGTACTTCAGGAGGGTGGCGAGCGTTTTGTTGTCGGTCAGGTCGTTGATGGCCACCACTTCGACGCCGCGCGCTTCCAGGACACGAAACACCAGACGGCCAATGCGGCCGAAACCGTTAATCCCTACTTTCATGCTGTGCCTCCAGTCGTGAGGGCCACCCCCCCCAGTGGGGGAGAGCAGAGACCTCGCATGTCGCAGTGTACCCCCTGATGCCGAAAGGCAATTTCGTGTCCTCTGGACACCAACAGGAACTTAGACCCGGTTCAAGCAGCCTGGCGGCGGTGGGTGAAGGGGCCGGCGCCTCAGCCCAGGCCACTCCGACGGCGCCTACCCTGCTGGCCGTGAACGCGCCAGCAAAGCGCTCAGCGCCCGCTCGGCCCGCTCATCCGCCGCCTCGTCCTGAACAAAGCGGCGCGACACATGATGCGCGAGGTAGAGGCCGCACAGTTCCCAGACAAACTGCTCGGGGTCCAGGTCA
The DNA here is from genome assembly GCF_020166395.1 of Deinococcus betulae. NCBI lineage: Bacteria > Thermotogati > Deinococcota > Deinococci > Deinococcales > Deinococcaceae > Deinococcus > Deinococcus betulae. The sequence goes on from NZ_JAIQXU010000010.1 coordinate 79,526, forward strand.
GGGCGTAACTGCCCCAGTGTCACCGCTTCGCGCGTCCAGGTGGCCAGCAGCGCGCGCCACTCGCGCTCGGTGTTCAGCAGCCGGTCTCGCAGCGGCCCCGGCTGGTCATCCAGTTCAAAGAGGCCGGCCGCCACCGGACAGCCGCCGGTCAGGCCCGCGCGGGCCGGCCAGCCCAGCCAGAGCCGCGCCGCCCGTTCGAGCCGGGGGAGGCCCGGCGCTTCCCGCAGCGCCCCCTCCAGCACCGCCGCCTCGAACTCGCGCGAGGTCTGGTCCAGAAGTCCCAGTTGCAGGTCCTCCTTGGAACCAAAGTGCGCGAACAGCCCACTTTTAGACCGGCCTGTGTGTTCGGCCAGCATGCCCAGGCTCACCCCGGCAAAGCCGTGGACCGTCACCAGGTCCAACCCCTGCCGCAGCAGCGCCACCCTTTTGCCAGATGTAGGGACATTCATCGCTTCAAAATAGCACGACCGGTCGTGCTAAGTTTTATCTGCTGGTGGCCTAGCTTTGTGGCCAGTAGCAAAGGAGCGATATGGTCTGGACCGAACTGCTGATGTCCAAAGTGCAGCTGCTGGGGCCCCTTGACTGGCTGGCCCCGGTGCTGATTGGGCTGCTGTACATCTCGCTGTCCTCGCTGCTCAGGGAACCGGCGCGGCAGAAGTTCAGCGCGGTCATGATTGCTGGCGCGGGGGCGGCCTACCTGAATGGCGGCTTTGGCGCCTGGGAGTTGGCCTTTACAGCGCTGGTCACGGTCTGCGCGTACCGGGGGCTGACCAGTTACGCCTTTATCGGCGCCGGCTGGCTGCTTCACACTGGCTGGGACGTGCTGCATTACCTGTACGGCAACCCTATCGTGCCGTTTTCGGCCACCTCGTCGTTTGGCTGTGCCGTCTGCGACCCCATCATCGCGGCGTGGTGCTTTGCCGGAGGACCATCCGTGTTCGGGGGGCTGCGCCGCCGTGTTGGTGCCCACCGGCCCTAGACAGGCCCGCTGTGAACACCGTTTTTGCGCCCCTGACCTTTCCAGAGCTGCTGGGCCGCTTGGGGCTGGCCTGCCTGATTCTGGTGCCACTGCTGATGGTGCTGGGCCAGGTGTTCGTGCGTTTGACCGGCGTGCCGCCCAGCTATCCGCCCCTCAGCCCGCTGCCGCTGCTGTCAGGGGCCATTGGCGGGTCGCTGCTCAGTGCCCTGGGGTACTTGCTGCTGAGCACTGTCATTAAAGACCAGAAGACGCTGTGGACCGTGCTGGTGGTGCTGGCCCTGGCCCTGCTGGTCGCCAGTTTTCACCTGCCCTGGCGCCTGAGCTACACCCGTTCGGCCCGGTTTACTGGCGTGACCGTTTCGGCGCAGGTGGCTCAGGCCATGCTGCACTGCGTGGTGGTGGGCACCAACCTGGCGGTGCTGCTGCGGCGTTAGGGTGAAGTGGGGACGGCCCCACGCAGCAGCACCGTGGCCCGGCGGGTCAGGTGCCAGGGGGCAACCCTAAAAGTTGCTTCCAGGACGTAGCGGCCATCGGGGAGACCGGTCACTTCAGGCGGCAAGCCTTCCACGCGCACGCTCCGGGCCGGCAAGAGCAGCTGCTCTGGATTTCAGCACAGGCCACATGGTCGGGGAAAGCAGAGACCTCCCGGCTCTCCGGCGTGAGCAAGCGGTATGTGATGGTAAAACAGCTCAGCTCAAGGGTCACTGGCCCAGGGCCCAGATTGACCAGCCGCGTCTGAATGTTGTCCCAGGTCAAGGTGGAGACCGGGGACGGCACGAACATCACCAGAGCCAGTCGGGGCACAGGCGTAGCCCATGCGCTGGTCAAGGAGAGCAGCAGGGCCTGCGCAGCGGCCTGGCGCACGAGTGTCCTCAGCCTTTGGTCAGGGTGAAGGACACGTCCACCGTCACCGAGTCGCTGCTGCCGGGGTAGCGCACGTCATAGTCGTAGGGATTGAACTTGAACTGGGTGCTGACATTCACCTTGCCGCCCTGCAAGGTGGCCTTGACCGGCACGCTGATGGTCTTAGTGGTCCCCTTGACCGTCAATTTTCCGGTGGCGGTCGTGGACAGCGTCTGCCCTTCGGCCAGCTTGCCGCCGGTTAGTTTTTCCAGGGCAAAGGTGGCGTTAGGAAACTTGGCAGCGTTCAGGGCGTTCTCGCCCTTGGCATGGGTGTCACGAAGGCCGATACCCGTTTTCAAGCCCGAGACTGGCACCTTCACCGAGCCGGTCGTGGCCGCCAGATTCGCCGGGTCCAGCTCCACGCTGGCCGTCACTCCGGCGATGTTGCCGCGCACCGGAATCAGGCGCACCGTATGGGTGAAACTGGCCTGACCGTCGGCTGCCCGGTAAGCCGCTCCCTGGGCCTCGCCCGCCATCAGAACTGCCGCCGTGCCTGCCGCCCAGAGTCGTTTCATAGGCCGATATTGAGTCAGCCGTGTGAAGAACAGGTGAACCTGCGTCCCGGCCTGCGCGACCATGAACCCAAAGTCAGAATTTTCACCTTTCGTGGCCACTTCGTACAAAAGTTCATCTGAAGCTTCTGTTCTGACAGGTGACTGTGCCACTCCATTGCCTACCGTGAGGCCATTCTCCGCGTGCCTGCCCCGGCTGGCCGCGTCCCTCACGGAGGTTGTATGAAGCGCGTCCTGTCTTTGGTGTCTCTGGTCCTGTCGAGCGTTGCCCTGGCGGGCAGCGGGCAGATGTCCACGCCGGTTCGTCTCACGGTTCAGCCGGTCTGCGAAGTGCAGAGCGTGACCTCGGAGCGCGTGACCCTGCACTGCACCCGCAACTACGTGCCTTCTGTGCCGCACGACCTGCCTCAGCTGCTGGGCAAGCTCCCGCTGGCCGAGCTGCGCCTGACCAGCAGCGCCCCGGCCCCCAGCGGCGGCACCCTGAACACCTACGCGGTGCAGCCACTGGGCGCAGCAGGCGAACTGGTTTTCTACTGACCGCCGCCTGCACTGGCCTTGGTGAGCCCACATGGCCATCAAGGCCAGTTGGCTTGCGCAAGCGCCCGTCTTCTGAAGCCGGGAGTAGGGAAAGTCAGGTGCCAGACATCTGCCCAGACGCCCCCCCCGCTCCGCAGCAGACGGCGCGGCATACTGCGTGCCATGAAGCCCGAGCTGTTGGTCATGAAATTTGGTGGCACGAATATGCAAGACGCCCGCGCCATTCGCCACAGCGCGTCTCTGGCGGCGCGCAGCCTCCGTGAAGGGATCAAGGTGGTGGTTGTCGTCTCGGCGATGGCGGGCGTGACCAACAGCCTGCTCAAACTGGCCGACGCCGCCCAGTCCGGCGACATCGCCAGCGCCAACGACGAGATTGCCCTGCTGCGGACCCGGCATTTTGCAGCGGCCCAGGAGCTGGGCGCGGCCCCCGACAGCAGCGCTGTGCGAGAAATCCGCGAGATGCACGAAACCCTGCGCCAGGCCATCTACGGCGTCTACCTGCTGCGCGAACTGACCCCGCGCAGCCGCGACCTGATTGTGGCGTTTGGCGAGCGCCTGTCGGCCCCCCTCATGAGCCTGGCCCTGGAGCAGGGCGGCCTGCGCGCCCACCACCTGACGGGCGGCGAGGCCGGCATCCTGACCGACAGCCACTTTGGCAACGCCAAGCCTCTCCCCAGTACCTACGAGCGGGTCAAAGACCGCCTGAGCGGCCTGCTTGCGGCGGGCGTGACCCCGGTGGTGGCGGGCTTCATGGGCGAAACCGACAAGGGGGCCATGACCACCCTGGGGCGCGGCGGCACCGACTTCAGTGCCACGATTGTCGGCAAGGCCCTGGGCGCCGACGAGGTGTGGGCCTGGAAAGACGTGGACGGCGTCATGAGCGCCGACCCCCGCGTGGTCAAGGACGCCCGCAACATCGAAGTTCTGAGTTACGGCGAGGTCATGGAGCTGGCCTACTTTGGGGCCAAGGTGCTGCACCCACTGGCGGTGACGCCCCTGCAGGACAGCGGCATTCCCCTGCGCGTGAAAAGTGCCGCCGACCCCGACTTTCCCGGCACGCTGGTGCAGGCCCAGCCGCGAGACGAGGAAGGTCACCCGGTCAAGGCTGTGACCGCCATTCGCAACGTGAGCATCGTCAATGTCAGCGGTGCCGGGGTGCTGGGGATTCCCGAAGTGATTGCCAGCGTCTTTGACGCCATTGCCCGCGAAAACGTGACCCTGCTGATGGTCTCACAAAGTTCGTCTATGAGTAACGTCTCTTTGGCGGTGCAAACCGCCGACGCCGAGCGCACCCTGGCTGCCCTGCGCGCTGGGGTCAGTCTGGAACTGCATGTCGAGGAACAGCCGGGCGTGGCGGTGCTGGCCATTGTAGGCAGCGGGATGCGCGGCCAGAAGGGCGTCTCGGCCCGCATGTTCACGGCGCTGGCGGCGCAGGACGTGAACATTCTGATGATCTCGCAGGGCAGCTCCGAGCTGAACGTGTCGGTGGCCGTCGAGGCCGGGCATGTGGACACCGCCACCCTGGCGGTTCACCACGCCTTTGGCCTGGGCGAACCTGCGCTCGCCGCTGGTTGAGCGGTTCTGGCACCTGCACTTTAGGCAACCCACGAGAATGCGCCAGGCAGCTTGATCTCCGGGCTGCCTGATATGACGTCCCGGTAGCCGTAGTGCCGCTGGCTTATGCGACTGCGCTTTTTGAAACCTTCATCTATCTGGTCTCTTGCAGGTGAAAATTCAGGAGTTGCCTTCATGCTGAGGAAATCCGGCTGCTGTCATCCCCTTTTAAGCTGAACAGCATGCAAGCCTACGGTCGGAAGTGGCCAGCGTGGAGTGTCGCAACGCTCTCCAGCAGGGCCGGGTTGTGATTGATTTGATGGTGGGTCAATCCAACGGAGCGGCGGAAGCCCACCCAATGCCTCCGGCCAGTCACGTGTATCAGCATCTGCTGGAGGCGATGCCCGTGATGCTCTGGACCGCCAATAAAGACGGCGTGTGGGAACACGTCAATGGGGCCTGGATTGCCTACACGGGCGTCATTGGTCAAACGCGGGGATTTGGGTTTGAAGCAGCCGTGCACCCAGCCGATGAGGCGCGGACGGTCGCGGTCTGGAAACGGGCCGTAGAGCAGGGTCAGGACTACCAGATTGAGTACCGATTGCGGAGCCAGACGGGGCATTACCGCTGGTTCCTGACCCGTGGTGTCCGGGTGACGGATGACCTTGGGCTTCAGCTGGCGTGGGTCGGCACCTGTACGGATATCGACGACCGGAAACGTGCCGAGCAGCAGGCCGTCGACGCGCGTGAGGCGGCGGTGCGCGCCCTGGGACTCGTTCTGGAAGCGCGTGACCGCGAGACCAAGGGCCACACCGACCGGGTGATGGCCCTTGCCCTGGAGCTCGGACAGGCCCTGGGGCTGAGCGGGGCTCAGCTTGAGACGCTGCGTCTGGGTTCGTACCTGCACGACATTGGGAAGATGGTCATTCCAGACGCGATTCTCCTGAAGACCGGTCCACTGACCGAGCAGGAGTGGGCAGTGATGCGCAGCCACACGCTGGAGGGGGAACGCTTTGCGGCGGCGCTCGGGTTCGTGCCGCCCGAGGTTCTGGAACTCATCCGGTTTCACCATGAGCGCTGGGACGGCGGCGGCTATGTCAGCGGCCTGAGCGGCGAAGCCATTCCACTGCTCGCCCGCGTCTTTGCAGTCGTTGACGTCTATGACGCGCTGTTAAGCGAACGGCCTTACAAGGTGGCCTGGACCCAGGCCCAGGCCGCCGACTACCTTCAGGCGGAGGCTGGGCGACAACTTGATCCCCACATTGTGGCCACATTCCTCCATGCCCTTCAGGGCGGCCCGGCGACTGCTGGCTGACGCACTTAGGCCGGCAAGTAACGCCGCCCGAACTCTTCGGCAGACACAGGGCGACCAAGAAAAAAGCCCTGCCCAATGTCGCAGTCCAGAGATTTGAGCGCCTCCAGCTGAGCCTGGGTCTCAATGCCTTCTCCGACCGTAAAGACGTTGAGCCCATGACCCAGCGTAATCGCACTCCGAACCATGGCCAGCACCTTGTGACCTCCTGGGAGAGGTGTGACGAAGGAGCGGTCCAGCTTCAGCTGACTGATCTCAAGGTGCTGCAACTGACTGAGGTTGGAAAAGCCAGTCCCGTAATCATCAAGTGACACCTGAACGCCCAGAGAAGTCAGGGCCTCTGTGAGCTTGAATGCTTCCGGCGAAGCCTTGAGCAGCACGCTCTCGGTGATCTCCAGCACCAGCTGGGCCGGCGGAAGGGCCGTGTCCTGAAGAACCTGTTGAATCATCTGGAGAAAACCAGAATCCTGCCACTGCTGGGCCGAAACGTTAACGGAGACCTGCCAGGTCTGTGAATGCTGGGAGCGCCACTGAGCCAGTTGGGCGCAGGCTTCGTGCAGAACCCACTCGCCCAGCGGAACAATCAGGCCCTGTTCTTCTGCCAGGGGAATAAACTCCGCCGGCGAGATCCACCGGCCATCCCGTTGGGGCCACCGCAGCAGCGCCTCCATGCCCACCACCTGGCCCGTGCGGAGATTGATCTGGGGTTGATAGTGGAGCTCCAACTCCCCTTGTTCGATGGCCTGGCCAAGCCGGTTGCGCAGAGACAATTTCTCCTGGGCTGCTTGGGTCATGCACGCCTGGTAGAACTGGTACTGCCCTTTGCCCAGCGCTTTGGCGTGATACATCGCGGTGTCGGCGGCGCGCAGGAGGCTTTTCGTGTCCTGACCATCTGTGGGATAGAGGCTGACCCCAACGCTGCAGCTCAGGTTCAGCACATGTCCGTGGACCTGGAACGGTTGGCTCAGGGCCTGCTGAACATCATGTGCGAGCCGCGAGACATGCAGACTCTTATAGACGCCGGGAATCAGAAGGACGAATTCATCTCCACCAAAGCGCGCGATCAGATCGTCTGCACGGAGCAGGCCAGAGAGCCGGTGGGCCACCGCCTTGAGAAGTTCGTCGCCTGTGTCATGACCGAGTGAATCGTTCACGAGCTTGAACCCATCCAGATCCAGGACCATGACCCCGATCCCTGTCTTGTGACGGCGCGCGAACTGGAGCGCCTGTTCAGCCCGGTCGAGGAACCGCAGCCGGTTGGGCAGCCCTGTCAGCGCGTCATGGTGCGCCAGATGCTCACTGCGTTCGTGGGCAGCCTGCCAGTCAAGCGTGATGAGCCGCAACTCCAGTTCATCCATGACGATGGCTGCCAGGTCTTCAAGCAACTTCAGGTCATCCGCTGTCAAGATCTGGGGGCGCCTGTTGTACACGGCGAGGCTGCCAATATGAAACCCGTCTGGCGTCGTCAGGGGCACACCTGCGTAAGAGCAGGCACCCTCGAATTTCACCATCGGATCGTTCTGAAAACGTGGACTGGCGTGCAGGTTCTCAACTGTAAAAGCGGCGCCGCGCTGAACGGTTTCTCCGCAGCAGACGCTCTCCCGGTCCATTTCGTGGATGTTCGTTCCAGCACCGGATTTGAGCCAGGTGCGCCGCGCCGCGACAAAATTGATGATGACAATCTGAACATTCAGGAACCGCTGAACAAGGCGGGTGATGCGGTCAAAGGCCGGTTCAGGAAGACTGTCGAGCACGTGATAGCGGTAGAGCGCGGCAAGTCGGTCTGGTTCATGTGGGTGCTCTGGGGGCTTCACGCTGTTCCTTTTCCTCTCTTGCAAGGGAGCGGCTCGTGAGGTGGAACTGGAGATGAGGCTCTGCTCCTCTCCTGCTGTCAGTCTCTGAGCTGAATTTTCTCCCGTGACCTTCAGCGTTTCAGTCACGCCGCCTGGGATACGGAAGTCTAAGGGTGGCGTTCTGCTCAGGCGGTACGAAGCAGGTGGTGGCCCATTTATCTAAGTGGGTGCAAGTCCATGCTCAAGGCAAAGCCCTGTTTATCTTCAGGAGGTTCACCATAACTGGCGCAGGATGGGCTCACCGTCTGTGAAGGGGATTCTGGCACTTTCGCCTGGTTAGGTGGGTAAGGTGTGTCTGACTGAAGGCTCTGCCGCCATCAGTGTTCCCTGAAGGGTAGATTTTGCCCTTTGACTCTCTGAGCGCTACTCCGTGTTGCTGCAGCCCGCTGCACCACCCAGGTTCAGCAGCAGTCAGACCTCATACGGGTGCTGTTCGGAGCACTGCCTTGACGGGCTCGGCAGTCAAAACAGGTCCAGTCCAGGTGCCAACGGCACCAGCGGACTGATAAGCCTGTGGCTCAAACCTCCGCCGCTCCACTTGCAGTACGTCCCTTGCTGTCCTCAGCTGTGCAGCGCTGCGCCGCGAGGAGGACGCCTTGACCTCTCCGCCCTCTGGTCTTCGCCAGGATTCAGCGGCCAGAACTGCTCAACCGGCATCTGTCGCAGGATCGGTGAGGTGCCGTTTCCCCTCCTCAGCGGGCTCACGTTCGGGTATCGCGTTGCCCACCGGGCGACTGGCGCAGCCCCGGCCAGCGGCGACTCATCAGGATGTACAGGCCCGCCACCCAGACGCTGCTGGCTGTAATTCCTGCCAGCACGTCTGACGGGTAGTGGACGCCCAGGTAATTCCGGCTGGTGCCTACAGCGACCGCCCACAGCGCCCCAAACACGGCCACCGGCCAGCCGGCCCGCGACCGCCAGAACACCAGTGTCAGGGCCATGCCAAAAGCGGCGTTGGCCATGGCGTGCCCGCTGGGAAAGCTGTAGCCCGGTTCGGTCAGGACGGCCACCATCTCGTCGGGTCGGGGGCGCTGAAAAATGACCTTCGCCACCACGTTCAGCAGAGTCGCGCCCATCACGCCCGTCAGGAGAAACCAGCCGTGGGCCCGGCCGCGCCCGCTGTCCGCCTGCCCCAGCAACCAGGCAATCGCCAGGGTGATCAGGGGGAGCACCTGCACGCCCCCAATCTGCGCCAGCGTCTCGGCCACGCGCGTCAGGGTAGGCGTGCGCTGCGCGGCGTACCAGCTGAGGACCGCCTGGTCCCAGGCAAAGCCGCCTTCTTCCAGCACCTCCTCGGCCAGTTCGGTAAACAGCAGCAGCGGCCCGAGGACCCCCAAAAGCAGCAGCAGCAGGGAGCGCCAGTGGTGCCGCACAAAAGGCAGAAATTCCTGGCGCACGCGGGCAAGCATCCTTCTATTACAGCCGCCTGCCGCCTGCGCCGCGTTGCCGGATGCTTAATGCCGCTAGGCACGCTGGCGCATGGGCCGCTGCGTCAGGTGCCGCATGTGCGCCCTGGGGGTCAGGCCGCACCATAAGGGCACAAGGAACGCGCTGGCCGAATGGCTGCCAAAGAGGCAGCGGCGCGGGCCTTGGCGGAGAGCCCCAGATGCATCAGTACCCGATTCACCTTCACGCCCACGACCTCTTGCGGGAAGCCGCCCAGGACCGCCTGGCCCGGCAGGTGCAGGCCGCCAGCCGCTCTGCCCGCGCCCCTCGTCCCCACCTGAACCTGCTGGCCCTGCTGCGCCGCCTGCGCCCCGCGTGAGGCCCGCCCACATCCACTCGCCGCTCCCTTCTTCGTGAAGAGGAGCGGCGAAGTTTTTGGTGGGCCAGAGGGGTGAGACGCCCAAGGGACGCGCTGGGGTGTCCCTGGAAAACGGCAAGGGCTGATCCGGCAGTTCGCTACCGGCTCTGGCCCCTTGCCAAGTAGCGTTCCTGTAGGCCGGGGCTTCAGCGGTGCCTGGGGAGGGTGAAGCCGAAGGTGGCCCCGTCCGTGCCGGAACTCTGGGCCATGACCTGCCCCCCATGCCTCGTGACAATGCGCCGCACGGTGGCCAGGCCAATCCCGGTGCCGGGAAACGCCTCATGAGCATGCAGCCGTTGAAACAGACCAAACAGCTTGTCCGCGTATCTGGGGTCAAAGCCCACGCCGTTGTCCTGCACCCAGACCTGCACGGCGTCAGGGTGCTCCTCCGCCCAGATACGCACCTCGGCCACTGGCCGGGAACTGGCATATTTCACGGCGTTGCTGACCAGATTCGTCATCACCTGCTGTAAGAGCCCCGGGTCCCCCTGCACCACCGGCAGCGGCCCCAGATGCCACCGTGGGGCCTGCGCCGGATACTCTGCCGCAGCGTCCTGCTGGGCCTGCTTGACCAACGCGCTCAGCTCAACGGCTTCCCGCCGGAGCGACTGCCGACCGGACCGGGACAGGACCAGCATTCCGTCAATCAGGGTGCTCATGCGGGCGGCCCCCTCTTTAACGACCTGAAGGTGCCGGGGCACTTTGTCGAGCTGTCCTTTGTCCAGGCCGCGCTGCGCCAAGTCGGCAAACGCCATGACGTGGCGAACGGGGGTGCGCAGGTCATGCGACGCCGAGTAGGTAAAGGACTCCAGTTCGGCGTTGGCTTCCTCCAGGTCCTGTGTGCGGCGGTTCAGTGCGTCCCGCTGCTGCGTCAGCTGCTGGGCCTGCACCGCGCGCTCGACGGCCAGGCTCAGGCCTCGCACCACCGCCCGCACAATCGCCTGGTCCTGCGCCGGCCAGAGCTTGGCCGCCCGTTTCCCCACCGCAAAGATGGCCCGGACCTCTCCGCCGATCAGCAGCGGCACGAAACCGGCGGCCCCGTACACCTTGGCTGCCGAGAGCGAATTGTCTTCGGCCGCCCAGCCCTGCACAAAGACCGGCCCACCTGTGCGGACCGCTTCGGCGAAGTCCGGGGCGTCCAGCGGGACCCCAGCCTGCATTTGTTTCACGACCTCAGGACTCACGTCGGCGGACCACACCACCCCTTTCCAGGCTGTTTCCTTCAGTTCGTAGTAGGCCACGCTGACATCGCTTAGGTGCGCCTGGACCACTGCCACCGCCTGCCGAGCGAGGCAGTGCAGGTCCGTTTCTACCCCCACGGCCTCGGTAAAGCTGACGAACGCGTCCAGCGCCACCGCGCGCTCTTCAAGCACCTGGGCCTGCCGCACCCGTTCCAGTGCCAGCCCCAGGCCCTGACCCACCGAGGCGATGGTCGCCTGTTCCTGCTCTGTCCAGAGAGGCCGGGTGCTGCCCGTCGCCAGGAAGGCAAACGGCTGGCCCTGCGCAAGATAGGGCGTGATGCTCAGCGCTGTGCTGTGGCCCACCGATTGGGCCCGGCCCTGCGCGCCGGTGGCAAAGGTCGTCTGCCCGGTCCTGAAGGCTTCAGCGGCCAGCGGCGTCCTAAGGGGCACCCCAGCCTGGCGTGCGGCAACGACCTCAGGAGGCGTGTTCGCGGAGAACGTCAGGGGCAAGGCGGTGTCGCCCTGAACCAGATAGAAGCCGCTGATGGCGCCCTCAACCGTGTCCTGAAGAATCTGTGTGGCCGCTGCCCCCAGCACCTTCAGGTCTGTGGAACTGGCCACAGCGGTCGTGAACGTGACGAAGGCGCCCAGCGCCTGTGTCTGCTGACGCACCTGCTGCTCTAACGTGGACGCGTGGTGGTGCAGGGCGGCCTGGCTGGCCTGACGGTCTTCCTCGGCCGTTTTACGCGCCGTGATGTCGCTGGACATGGCGAGCAGGTGGGTGATGTGCCCGTGGTCGTCCCGCAGGGGGGACACCGAAAGCCTCCACCATTTGGGCGTGCCCGCAAAGGTCCGGGCCGGGGCCTCAAGGGTGGTGGTCTGCCCGGCCCGGGCGGCGTCCAGGGCGGCCTCGACCTGAGCCTGCGCTTCGCCTTCCCAGAAGGAAGTCCACAGGACATCCTGGCACTGCTGGAAGTCGTCAATCTCCATGACCTGCTGACCGCCCAGGTTCATGGTGAGCAGCCGGGCGTCCAGGCCCAGCACCTTGATGCAGTCGCCGCTCGCGTCAATGATGGTCTGCAACTGCCCTGGGGTCAGCCGCACCTCGGCAGCGGACGTCATAGCGGAGAACGGGTAGCAAGCGACGTGAGGCGAAGCATTCTCTGAAGAATACCGGAACCGGGGAATGCTCTGTGCAGTGCGGGAGCGATCGTGCCAGCGCTGCGTGGTGTGACATCGCCTCCCGGTGTCCGGTGCCTGGCGTCAGCCCGCACGGGGTGTTCTCTATGGACGGATCAGCGTCTACCAGGCGCCTGTCATCAGGTTACGAAAAGGAACGTCGCGGGGCGGGCCAGGTCGATGGAGTCTCCGACCTGGCCCGCCCCGCCGCCGCCTTACTTCGTTTCGACCAGCTTGTAGGTGCCGCTGCCGCTGTAGCTGTAGATGTACCAGCGGTAGGTGCCCGCAGATGCCGTGACCGACACGGTTTCCTGACTGCTCGGGCTGGTGCTCTGCCCAGCCGTGGCCCAGGCCGAGCCGGTCCAGCGCTGTAGGTACAGGTCAAAGTCACTGCCGGCCGGCCCGGTCAACTCGCCTTTCAGGGCGCCGCCTGCGTAGGAAAAGCCCGATGAGCCCGGCTGAACCGTAGCGGCGCCCTGGTTGAGGGTGCCGGTGTAGGTGCGGCCCGGCGTGGGGGTGGGCGGCGTGGTCCCGCCGGGGTAGATGGCCTGCAGGGCGAAGAGGTCACCCCGGCTGAGTTCGGTGGCCTTGCCCAGGTTGGCGGGCGTGCCGTTGTACTGGCCCACCGGCTGGCTGCGCGCATAGATGTACGGCGGGAAGTAGTTCATCACCGAGTCGTAGTCGTAGGGGCCGTGCGTGTAGGCGTTGCAGGTCTTGCCGAAGTTCGTGGTGTCGCCCACGTAGTTGCTGCCCACCGTGATGTAATTGTCGCGGTCGCAGCGCTGGTGTTCATGGTGAAAGCCCGAGGCGTGGCCCATCTCGTGAATGATGGTGCTGTTGGTAAAGCAGTTGGGCGCGATGGTCAGCGTCTGGGTGCCGCCAATGGACCCCACATAGGACGACCCGCAGCCGCCGCCGCCCACGACAAACTCCACCTTGTTGGCGGCGTTCGGGTTCCACACCCAGCGTAGCGTCGTGCCCGCCTGTGCGTTCCAGCGTTCGACAGCGGCGTTCACGGCGGCCGCCTGCGTGCTGGTCAGCCCGCCCTGGCGCCAGAAGTACGATACCGTCTTGCCCGACCAGTTGCCCCCGCCTGCCGCAAAGCGCGACAGGCTCTGGCCCGACAGCATCCCGGCCGACTTGTTCAGCCGTTCCAGTACCCGCACAGCGTTCTCTGAGCGGTCCAGCAGCATGTCACCGTCCAGCACCATATGGCCGCCGACATTGCGGTACATGACCGTGGTGCCGTCCCGCAGGGTCACTTCCACGGCGGCGTCCTGCCCCAGTCGGGTGCGCTGAGCGTCGGTCAGGTCAGCCAGCGGCGTCTGGCGCAGGTCCAGGGCAAACGTGGGGCCAGACGCATTCTGGCTGGCGCCGGGGGTCTGGGCGGCCGCTGGGGCCGGCGTCTGCTCGGCGCAGCTGGCCAGCAGGGTCAGCGTGGTGAAGGTCAGGGCGGCAGCAAGGACATGGTTCATGGTGGCCTCCAGAAGGCTGGTGGAAGTGTCAGGCAGACCAAACCGTCGCCCCGGCTGGCGTAACGGCGTGCGCGCTGGACTGTGGTGTTGGCCCGCATCGTGACACATCTGGTTCACTGGGTGGTCTAGTCAGGGGTAGGTGTCCAGTTAAACTGGCCCAACCCATCACCATCGAATGGTCAGGCTTTGAGCGGTTGGCTGAGCAATGAGGTCCCTAGATGCTAGTGGAATGTGGACCATCCGCTGTGGCCCATCGTCTTTTCCCTGTTCTGGGTAGAGTGCTTGAACTGCGAGTGAGAGGCTAAGGAGCCTCTCAAGCCATGGTCAACCGTCAGTCGTCCTTGTGCGCAGCCGGGTGACGGCGGCGGTAATGCCGGGCCGCTTTCACCCGGTTCCCGCACGTTTTCATATCGTGCCAGCGGCGGGCATTCTTGGGGCTAGTATCGAAGAAGTACAGAATACAGTCTGAAGCTGCACACTGCTTAATGCGTTGCGGTGCGTCTCGGCGCAGTTCAAAGAGGTTGTACACGGCAAGGTACGCGGGCCGCTGGTCTGCGGAAACGATGAGCTGCAGGCTAGGCCCGTCCAGGTCGAACTGCGCCTGCCAGTGCCCGGCCCGCAGCTGTGCATTGAGCGTCTCGCGGTGGGTCGTGGTATCCCCCTGGAGAAACGCCCGGATGGCCTGGCGGACCTGGAGCAGCTGCTGGCGTGCAGGGGCGAGCGGCATATCGTCGTTCCAGAGCTGGCATTCAATGAGCCATTCACGTGTCCCTTCAAGGGTGAGCAGGGCATCTTGCAGCGCGCCGTTCTCTATCCACTGGGTATTGAGCAGATCAAGAGCCAGTGGCTCGTCGCGGAGAGGGCGGGCAAACACCTAGACAGTTTACTCCTCTAGATTCTAACCCCTTGTTTAGCTTTGAGTGGTTGACAAGGAGTTGCTCTGATGTGACAGTTTCTCTAACCACCTAAAGTTATTTGAGTGGTTACATGAGTTTTTGATCCCAGCAGCGAAGCGACTCGCCTCAATTCTGGGCCTTCCTCTCATCTGCGTCCCTCGTCTCTTGCTCGCTCTACGCTCCAGGAGTCCACATGTTGCCTCTGACACAGCACCGCACCATCTCAGTCAACGGTTTGACCCTCTTCTACCGGGAAGCAGGGCCTGTTGACGCGCCGCCCCTAATCCTTCTGCACGGCTTCCCGTCTAGTTCGCACATGTTCCGTGAGCTCCTGCCCCGACTGGCTGACCGGTATCACCTGATTGCCCCCGACTATCCCGGTTTCGGCTATAGCGACGCTCCTGCCCCAGATGCCTTCGAGTATTCCTTTGATCACCTGGCCGACGTGACCCAGGCTTTCCTCGACGCCATGGGCCTGACCCGGTACAGCCTGTACCTGCAGGATTACGGCGGCCCTGTGGGGTTCCGTCTGGCCACCCGTCACCCTGAACGCATTGAAGCCCTGATTCTTCAGAATGCCAATGCCTATACCGAAGGCCTCAGCGAATTGTTTCTCCAGACCCTGCAGCCTCTCTGGCAGAGCCGCACCAGTGCCACGGAAGCGCCTGTGCTGCGCAGTTTTAGTCCTGAGGGCATACGTGACCAGTACCTGACCGGCGCGCGCCATCCCGAAAGCCTCAATCCAGATGCCTGGACCCATGATCAGGCCCGGTTGGCGCGGCCTGGCAACGCGGCCATCCAGCTGGAATTGCAAGCGACCTACTACACGAATCTTGCCCGCTACGGGGAGTGGCACGAGTATCTCCGAACAGCCCGTCCACCCGTGCTGGTGACCTGGGGCCAGGGAGATCCGCTCTTTACCGTGGCAGGCGTTGAGCGCCTCCAGCAAGGCGTGCCTGACGCTGAAGTGCACTTTCTCGATACCGGTCACTTCGCGCTGGAAGAAGACGTTGAGCTGATTGCCCAGCTCATCGCCAACTTTCTGGAGCGGGTGCTGGTCACAGAACCCCGTTAAGGCGCCGTTCAGCAGAGGCGCCGAGTCAGGCCCGGAGTGTCAAGTTGAGATTCCCCTGGCCTCAGCATCGCTGCTGTAGCTGCATGGACGTCCTTCCGAAGGCTCTTGGCGCTCAACCTGACACCTGTCAGTTGAGGTTGGTACCGGATCGCCGGCGTTCTTGTTCACCGCTCAGCCCCAGGCTTCTGCGGTGCGGTGGCCAGGTCACGAGCTCCCCTCGCGCATTGTCCTGGGCTGAACCCGAGGCCTGCTGAAGTCGGCTCAGCGGGTGATGGGCGCTTGGTTGGCTTCCCGCTCGGCCAAGAAGGTCTTGACACTCTGCGCGGCCCGCGTGGTCATGCCCGGCACCGCCGCAATCTGCTCAATGGGCGCACTGGCCAGGTCTTCGAGGCTGGTGAAGTGCTCCAGCAAGGCGTCGCGGCGCTTTTGCCCGATGCCCGGCAGGTCGTCAAAGACGCTGCGCAGCATGTCCTGGCCCCGCAACTTGCGGTGGTAGGTCACGGCGTAGTTGTGGACCTCGTCGCGCACGCCAATCAGGACACGCAGCGCCGGGTGGGTGTGTGGCAGCAGCAGTTCGCGGTCCACGCCGATTTCAGTGCCGGTCTCCAGCCACCACTGCGCCCCAAACCGGCTGGGCAGAATCAGGCGTTCCTCGCGCTTGGCCAGCCCCACCACCGGCACCTGCACATTGGCTTCTTTCAGGGCGTCCAGGGCGGCATTCACCTGCCCACGTCCGCCGTCAATCAGCAGCAGGTCCGGCAGCGGCAGCTTGTCCGACAGACTGCCGGTAAAGCGCCGCGTAATCGTCTGCCGCATGCTAGTGTAATCGTCGGGATGGTCTAGGCCCTTGACCTTGAAGCGGCGGTGGTCGCCCCGGCGCGCCCGGCCGCCCTCGAAGACCACCATGCCCGACACGATGTTGGTGCCGAACAGGTTGGAGTTGTCGTAGCCCTCGATGCGCCAGGGCCGGTCGGGCAGCGCCAGCACCTCGCGCAGCGCGTCCAGCCCCGGATGGTCGCCCCGGCGTTCCAGCAGCGCCAGTTCGGATTCCAGGCCCGTGTGCGCATTGCGCTGCGCCATCTCGACGAGGTCCACCTTGTCGCCGCGCTTGGGGGTCCGCATCTCGATTTTGCGCCCGGCCTTTTCCGACAGAAACTCGCTCCAGACCGGGGCGTCCTCAAAGTCGGCGGGCAGCAGAATCAGGCCCGGCACATGGGTCGCCTGGGTGTAGTAGTCCTGCACGAAGGCTTCGACAATCTCGCCCAGCGGCGCGTCCTCGGTGCCGGCCAGAAACCGCTTGTCACGCCCCACCACGCGCCCGCCGCGCATGCGGAAGAGTTGCACCATCGCATACTCGCCGGCCTGCGCCGCGCCCAGAAAATCCAGGTCGGTCTCGTCGCTCACAAAGGCGTGCTGCTCAGTGCCAAACAACTTCTCGACGGCCTGTACACGGTCACGCACCCGCGCGGCCTGCTCGAAATCCTGGCCCTGCGCGGCCAGTTTCATGTCGTTTTTCAGGCGGGCAATCACGGGCGCCGCGCGGCCTTCCAGCAGGGACTTCACGTCCTCCACCGCCCGCGCGTAAGCGGCTGGCTCGGCCCGGTCCACGCACGGCCCCAGGCAGCGCCCCATATGAAAGTTGAGGCAGGGCCGGGCCTTCTTTTGCAGCGGCAGGCCACTGTTCTTGCGTAGCGGAAACATGGTGTCAATCAGGTTTTTAACCCGCCGCACCGCCGAAGAATCTGGATACGGCCCGTAGTAGCTGCCCCCGTCTTTCAGCACCCGGCGCGTGACGACCAGCATGGGAAAAGTCTCGTTCGTGAGCTTCAGGAATGGATAGTGCTTGTCGTCTTTCAGCGTGACGTTGTAGTGCGGCCGGTGCTGCTTGATGAGGTTGGCTTCCAGCACCAGCGCCTCGACCTCATTGCGGGCGGTAATGAACTCCAGGGTGTCGGCCAGCGCGGTGAATTTGCCGCTTTTGCCGCCTGCTTTGAAGTGCTGCCCCACCCTTGACCGGATGTTCTTGGCCTTGCCGATATAAATCGGCGTGCCCCCTTTACGGAAGATGTACACGCCGGGCGTGATGGGCAGCACAGGCAGGTCGTCAAGATGCACGGCCTCAGGATAGGGGAGGGGCGGCGCGGACTCCGTGAGCAAGGGCGCGCTCTGGGCCTCTACACTGCCCCCGATGAACTTGTGGCTCATACGGCACGGCCAGACGGCGGGCAACGTGGCAGGCATTTTGCGCGGCGCGGCCAGTGCAGGCGACGAACTCAGTGATGTAGGGCACGCCCAGGCCGCCGCGCTGGCCCCGTTGCTGGCGGCTCGGTCCCCCCGGCCCCAGGCGGTCTATGCCAGCACCTACCGCCGCGCCCAGCAAACGGCTGAGCCGCTGGCCCGCGCTCTAGGCCTTTCGGTTCAGGTGCTGCCTGGGATTCAGGAGGTGGACTGTGGTGACTGGGCCGGTCAGCCGTATTCGGCTCTGAAGACACACGCGGCGGCCCTGCGCCTGCCCTCTGGCGGCCTGGGTTTTAAGGGTGGTGAGACCTTCACGCAGATTGCGGACCGCTTTGTTCGGGCCGTAAAAGGCCTCCCGCCTGGCCAGGATGCGGCACTGGTGTCGCACGGTGGGATTCTGCGGATTGGCCTGGCCGCGCTGCTGCAGCAGGACATTGAAGCTGCCTGGCAGCGTGGCGAGTGGGTCCTGGGGAATGCTGAAGTTGTGCAGCTGAAGCGAGATAAGAAGGTCTGGAAAGTCAAAAATTAAAAAATGAAACCGAAAAATCACGACTTGGATTAATCGTGAATCTATTCACTAGCTTGTTCAACTATAACTATCACACACTTCTCTCCAAATAAGTTCTAGCCATAAGAAACACCGTCCTCATCCCCCAGCCTCACCGCCGTCCCAAGCTGCCGCGCCCGCTCAGCGGCAAACGCCAGGCGGTGGGAATCCAGCGACTGCGCCAGCGGCGTCGGGGGAGAGGCCTCACCGCGCAAACACGCCAGCCAGGCCCGCACCAGGCCGTCGTCGCCGCCGCCGTGGGTGCCGGCAGTGTCCACCACCCAGCGCCGACTGGTGCCGGTGCGGAAGTCATGCACCTCCAGTTCGCCCCGGTCCATGTGGCCGCGCAGTTCGCCGTGTGTGCCCAGCAGTTTGAGGGTGCGGGTATTGTTGTGGGTAAACGCACTGACTGTCAGCTGTGCGGTCACGCCGTTCCTGAACACCACCGTCACCGCCTGATGGTCTGGCTGGTTGTTGTACCCCAGATACACGCACTGGCCGTAAGGCCCGCTGCGCAGGGCATCCTCCAGCGTCTGGCCCCCAGCAGTGAGCACCGTGACCGGCCAGCGGGTCGGGTCGCGGTCCCGGTAAATGGCGCGGGCATCGGACGGACACCCCAGCACCGGGCACTCCACACAGCGCGGCGCCGCGCCGGCCGGCGCCTGCTCTGGCCGGAAATGGTGCAGGGCGCCCTCGCTGCTGACCCAGTGGGGCGCCGCCCCGGCAAAGGCCCGCAGCAGGTCGAGGTCGTGACTGCTCTTGGCCAGCAGAAACGGCGCGGCGGGCGGCGACAGACGCCAGTTGCCCCGCACGTAGGAATGCGCGTAGTGCCAGTGGGCCACGTTCTCGGCGTGGACAATCCCCACCAGTTGCCCCAGCTGGCCCGAGGCCAGGACCGCCTGCACCGCCTGAAAAAACGGCGTGGCACGCAGCACATGGCAAACGGTGACGCGCCCAGTCGAGGCCGCCTCAGCCTCAAGCAGCCTGTCCAGGTCGGCCTCGTGCAGGCACACCGGTTTTTCCAGCAGCACGTCGTAGCCCAGGGTCAGTGCCTGAAGGCAGGGCGCCACATGGGCGTCATCTGGCGTGGCCACCACCACCGCGTCGGCCACCCGGCCGAGCGCAAAAAAAGCGTCCCAGTGAGCAAACTGCTGTTCCGGTGGAACACCATGCCGCGCGGCCACCTCGGCCCGCCGGGCTGGGCGAGGCTCGACCAGATGGGTGATGCTCGCCCCCTGCGCGGCCAGCAGCGCGCCGTACACGTCGGCCCCCCGGTTGCCGCAGCCGATGAGGGCGACGCGCATCATGCGGGCGCCCCCACCCGCGCTCTCAGACTCACCGCCGCTCCACGCCCCAGCCCTGGCCCTGGGGCCGGGCCAGCTGGCCCGCTTGCCAGTCCAGACCCACAAACGGGTCGTCGGCCAGCAGCAGGGCGCCGTCCAGGTCGGCCCAGTCGCAGGCACCAGCCAGCGCCGCCGCCGCCGCAATCCCCAGACTACTTTCGATCATGCAGCCCATCATGACGCTCAGCCCGCCCTCGCGCGCCAGCCGCAGCGCCCGCAGCGCCTGAAGGGGACCCCCCAGCTTGGCCAGCTTGAGGTTCACCCCATCAAAGGCGCGGGCCAGCGCCAGCACGTCGCCCACATGGTGCAGGCTCTCGTCGGCCACGATGGGCACGCTCGACACCGCCCGCAGGGCCGCGTGACCGTCCAGGTCGCCGGCGGCCAGCGGCTGCTCGACCAGCTCGGCGCGCGCGGCGGCCAGCACGTCCAGCATCCGCCGCGCCTGGGCCCGGGTCCAGGCGGCGTTGGCGTCCACCCGCAGGGCTACCGCCGGCGCTTCTTCCCGCAGGGCCTCCACGATGGCCTCGTCGTGGTCGGTGCCCAGCTTGACCTTGAGGACCCCGTGCCCGCGCGCGGCCGCCTCACGGGCCTGGCGGCGCATGTCGTCCAGCGCAGCGATGCTGACCGTATAGCTGCTTTCGGGCAGGGGCGACGGGCTCAGGCCCAGCAGTTGCCAGGCGGGCAGGCCCACCGACTGCGCGCACCAGTCCACCGCCGCCATTTCCAGGGCACACCGGGCGCTGGGGTGCCCCTGCGGCATCAGGGCTTTCAGGCGGGCGTGGAGGCCGTCCCAGTCCCAGGGGTCGGTCAGTGCCTCTGCCAGAAGGGGCAGCGTCGCCTCGACCGTGCCCCGCGTCTCGCCGTAAAAGGCGTTCGGGGCGGCCTCGCCCTGGCCAGTGACGCCCCCCTGCGTGAACGTGACAAAGGTGCGCGGGTACACGCTGTGGGTCCAGCGGGCAATCCCGAACGGCTGCGCGGTGTGCAGCTCGTGGGTCTTCCAGCTCAGGCTCACGCCGGCCACCGCCCGAAGCCCTGCAAACTCTCCTGCAGCCGCGCGCCGTACTCGCCCTCGCCCAGCGTCTCCACCGTCACGCGCATGTGGGTGGCGTTGGCATGCACCAGGCGCTGCCCGTCCAGCATGACGCCCACATGCCCCGGAAAAAAGGCCAGGTCGCCGCGCTGCGCCGCGTCCACCGGGGTCAGCGCCGCCCGCTGCTGGTCGGCGTCGCGCGGGAGGGGCCGTCCAAAGGCGCCGTAGACCAGCTGCGTCAGCCCCGAGCAGTCCAGGCCCCAGGCGCTGCGCCCCCCCCAGACATACGGCGTGTCCAGCAGCCGCAGGGCCAGCGCGGCGGGGTCAGCGTCGGGCAGGGGTGCAAAGGCCACCTCCTGCACCCAGGCGTCCTCGCCGCCCGGCAGCAGGACCGGCACCCAGCGGCGGCGGTCTTCCTCGACCACCTCGCCGGGGCTGCGCCCCACCTGCGCGCCGTAGGCCAGCTCGGCCACCGGCCGGCGGCGCATGCTGGGGCCCGCGTAGGCGTGTGCCCGCAGCGCGGTGACCGTCCAGCCCTCCGGGCCGGCGGGGTGGTGGCGCAGCGTCTCAGCCGGCGTCCACCCCAGGTAGCCGTCATGGAGGGTACGCACCCGCGCCCAGCCGTCGCGGTTTTCCCACAGGAGGCTCAGGGCTTCACCGGGCAGCGCCTCGGTGACCTGCTCGGCGTCGGCCTCGGGGGCCGCCCGCAGGCTGACGCGGGCGGCCTGCGCCCACATGGGCCGGCTGCCCAGATACCGCCAGCCCTCGCCGGGCAACTGGCCCCGCAGGCTGGCTTCTGCCACGCGGTTGTCGAGGTCAAAGGCATGCAGCCGTGGGTCGAGGGCGAGATCACTCACGCGCCCCAGCCTAGCCCACGCGGGGGCCGCCGCCCTTACAGGCGCGTGGTCAGCCAGCGCGCCCAGTGGCCGCCCGCCACCCCCGCCCGGACCTCGGGCGGCAAGGCACGGAGCAGCTGCGGCACATCGCGGTAGCGTTCCAGGCCCGCCGGCGTCTTCTCGGCGCCAAAGCCGCCGTCCAGGTCGGTGCCGAGGCCCACATGCGCCCAGCCCACCAGATTGGCGTAATGCTGGGCATGGGCGGCCAGGTCGTCCGGCGGCACCCGGTCCAGGCTGCCCAGCGGCAGTGGCCGCAAGAAACGGTTGAGGCATACCAGCCCAATCACGCCGCCGCTCTGGGCCACCGCACGGGCCATGTCGTCACTCAGCTGCCGGTTGCCCGGCACCAGCGCACGGGCATTGGCGTGGGTGGCCACCAGCGCCGGCCCCAGTTCAGCAGCTTCCCAGAACGAAGCGTCGTCCATGTGCGACACGTCCAGGGTCAGGCCCAGCGCGGCCATGCCCTGCACTAGTTCACGGCCCGCCGGGGTCAGAGGTCCGGGGGCATCGGTGCCGCCGGCAAAGCGGGTGCGCCCCCAGGCCGGCCCGATCAGGCGCACGCCGGCCTGATGCCAGAACGGCAGGTCGTCGGCGTCCCGCACAGGGTCCGCCCCTTCCATCAGCAGGACCACGCCCAGCGGGGCAGCGGGGTCGGCCAGGTGGGCGGCCACCGCCGCCCCGCTGGTCAGCAGCCGCAGGTGCCCGGTGTCCTGCCAGCGGCGGTACTGATCGAGCTGGCTCAGGGCCTGGGCCCGCGCGCCGGCGTGGTCGGTGTAACCGTGTGGACTGTCCGGCGTGCGCGGCAGGGCAAACAGGGTGCCCAGACACACGCGCACCTCGGCCGCCCGCAGTTCGGGGAATGACACCGTGGCGCGCTGCCCCAGCACCGGGTCGCGGGCCCGCAGGGCGTCCAGTTCCAGGGTCAGGTCACGGCCATCCGCCGCATTCATGGCGAGGTCCAGGTGCCCGTCAATCAGCACCGGCCACCGCCTCAGGCACCAGCGCCAGCACCGCGCGCAAGTCATGCAGGGCGCCTGGGGCCTGACCCGTGAGGTCAATCTGGGCCCCCTGCATCCCCAGGGCGCGCGCGGCCTCGACATTGTCCAGTTTGTCGTCCACGAACAGCACCTGCTCGGGGGGTAGGCCCAGGGCGCCGGCGGCGTGCAGGTAGACCCCGGCGTCCGGCTTATGCACGCCCACCACGCAGCTGGCCACCGCCACGTCCACCAGGTCGGCCAGGCCCACCGCCTGCAGGGTGCGGTCAATGCTGGGCAGCGTGTTACTCAGGACCCCCACCTTCAGGCCGCGCGCACGCAGCTCGGTCAGCACCTCGCGGGCGTGGGGGACCGGCTTCATATAGGCCTCGTAGGGGTAGGCCGTCATGAGCTGCTCGGCGGCCTCAGCCGGCAGGCCCAGGCGGCCGGTCAGCTCGGTGCCGTACTCGGCCCAGAACGCGGCCTCGTCCTCATCGGTGCGCAGGTGCCACCACGTTAGGGCGCGCGCCGCCCACTGGTCCCGCAGCGCGCCCAGCGCCGCGCCTGTCTCCAGGCCAAACGTCTGGGCCAGCCACGCGGCCGCCTCGCGGTAGACCCCGGGGTCGGTGTAGGCGATGGTGTCGTCCCGGTCAAACAACACCGCGCGCAGGCTGGGAAGGGTCATGCCCGCCATGCTATACGCCGCGTGGGCCAGGCAGGGGCTAAAGAGGAGGCGACGCTAGGTGGCACCCTCCCAGGCCAGCACCTCCAGCCCGGCCACGGTTTCAAAGCCCAGGGCCGCGTACAGAGGCCGCCCCATCTCGGATGACAGCAGGACGCACCGCCTGACCCCCTGCGAGGCCGCCGCCCCAATGAGGGCCTGCACGACGGCGCGCCCCAGCCCCCGACGGCGAAACTCAGGCCGCGTGACCACGTTGTCGAGCACGACATCCTCTCCCCAGATCACCGCGCGGCCATACACCGCCGGGCGACCCTCCACCTGAAGCCAGATGTAGATCCGCGTCGGGTCCTGCAGGTGGCCCACAGGCGCAAAGTCCCGGCCCAGGGCCTGATTGACCTCCAGAGCCTCGGCTTCGGTCCTGACCTGCTTGACGGGGAAAGCGGGCGGCGTCGCAAAGGCCTGGGCCGTGACGGGCACTTGCATCAGGAATTCGTGCGTGGGGGCGCCGAAGCCCTGCCCCCGCAGTGCGGAGGTCTGGTCTGTGGTCCACCCAAACCCGCTGACCCAGAGTGGCGGGGCCAGCGCTATCAGCTGATCAAGAACCAGTGCAGGTGCGGCGCCATACACGAAGGCTTCGTGCTGCCGCAGCCCCGGCGCGCCGCCCGACGAGAGCAGCGCCCAGCCGGCGGCGACCGTCAGGCGGCTGCGCTCATCGCCCAGCAGGTGGAGATAGGCCGGGAGGAAAGTGTCTTCCAGTAAAGGGGCAATTCGGGGGTCAGGGGTCATGGTTCCTTGGCGGCGAGGGGGGCGAGGTCAGATAGGTGAGCACCAGCATACGGCGCCCTCCCCATGCGGCGAAGCATCAGGCGAGTCCTCCCGCCCACCTTCTCGCAATTCAGCAGCCTATTTGGTCATGTCGCGCAATTTTAACCTCTCTGGCTTGCCTAAAACCTCTCTACTCGCAATCCTGTTGCCAAACCTCCCCAGAATCCGTTAGCCTGAAGCCATGTCCGACCCGCAGCCCGACCACACCCTGCTGACGCCTGGCCCCACCCCCATCCATCCGGCGGCCCTGCGCGCCCTGACGCGCCCCATGCTGGGCCACATGGACCCCGAGGTGTTCGCGCTGAACAGCGAGATTCAGGCCGGGCTGCGGACGATGTACGGCGCGGCCGAGGGCACCTTTACCGCGCTGCTGGCCGGCACCGGCAGCCTGGGCATGGAAGCGGGGTTTGCCAATCTGGTCGAACCGGGCGACGAGGTGCTGGTGTGTGCCAACGGGTCCTTTGGGGCGCGCATGGCCGAGATGGCCGGCCGCTACGGCGCGCAGGTGCGCCTGGTCACGGCGCCGCTGGGCCAGCCGATTGACCCGGCCGACGTGGCCGCGCAACTGGACGGCGTGAAGATGGTCGCGGTGGTTCACGGCGAGACGAGTACCGGCGTGCTGAACCCAGTGCCGCAGATTGCGGCACTGGTGCGGGGCAGCGGCGCCCTGCTGACAGTGGACGCGGTGACCACCGCCGGCATGGAACCGTTTGACATGGCGGGGTGGGGCGTGGACTACGCCTATACCGGTGCGCAGAAATGCCTCTCGGCGCCGCCCGGTCTGGCCCCGGTGGCCATCAGCGAACGGGCCTTTGCCCGCTTTCATGCCCGCCGCACGCCCACGCCGCTGTGGTACTGCGACTTTGAGGGCCTGCGCGACTACTGGGACCGCCACAGCTATCACCACACCGTGCCGGTCAACCTGCATTACGCCCTGCACGCGGCCCTGCACGCAGCCCTGGACGAAGGCCTGCTGACCCGCCAGGCCCGCGCCGCCCAGATTGGCCAGGCGGTGCAGGCCGCCCTGGCGCCGCTGGGCTTTACGCCATTTGTCGTCAATCCAGCGCACCGCTTGCCCACCGTGCTGGCCCTGCAGCTGCCGACCAGCTTTGATGACGCGAGGGTCCGGGCCGCGCTGCGAACGCGGCACATCAGTGTGACCGGCGGCCTGGGGCCCACTGCCGGCCAGATCTGGCGCCTGGGCCTAATGGGCGAGACCGCCCGCCCAGCGCCCTACCTGACCTTGCTGGGCGCCCTGGAGGAGCTGCTGGGCGAGCGGGGTCTGACGACGCGCTTCCTCGACGCTCTGGAACCTGCGCTGGCCTGAAGTCAGGCAGGAGGTTAAGGGGACAGAGGCAGCCCAGATGTGGCTGCCTTACCAGGTGTGACTGGCCGAAGACCGGGGCTGCAAGCCGGTTCGTACAGCATCCTCTGAGCGGGCGTTTGAGCGAATCTTGCTCCCAGACGGCGAAGTGGTCTGCCCGATTGCGTACCGTTCTGTCTTCTGCACTCTGTCACCCTTCAGCGCATGACCCAGAACGGTGTTGCGGCTCGGCCCCTCGCTCTCGTGACTGGCGCGTCCGCCGGCATCGGCTGGGCCTTCGCGCACCGCCTCGCCGCTCAGGGCTACGACCTGAGCGTGGTAGGGCGCCGGGCGGAGCGGCTGGCAGAGCTGGCTGCCGAACTGCCTGGTGCCCAGGTGCGCCCGGTCGTGGCTGACCTGGGCACCGATGCGGGCATTGCGGCTGTGGCCGACCTCTGCGCCAGTGAACCGCTCGCGCTGCTGGTCAACAACGCGGGTGTGGCCCACTACATGCCGCTGACCCAGTTGCCGGCTGACAAGGCAGCGGAACTGCTGCACGTCAAGGTCATCGCCCCGACGATGCTGTCCCGCGCGGTCGTCCCTGGAATGGTGTCGCGCGGCACAGGCACCATTATCAACGTGGCGGGTATGCTCGGGTTCGGTGCTGCCGCACCCCCGCAGGGCCGCGTGACCTACGTGGCCACCCTCGCCCACCTGATCGCGCTGTCGCAGGCCATGCACCAGGAACTCAGTCCGCAGGGGCTTCAGGTGCAGGTGCTGTGCCCCGGCGTGGTCGCCACTGAATTCCATACGAGGCAGGGCTTTGACCTCAGCGCCATTCCGAGGATGTCGGCAGACGACGTGGTCACCGCCAGCCTCAAGGGGCTGGCCCTGGGTGAAGTGATTTGCGCGCCTGGGGTGGAAGACGCCGAACTCCTCAAGACCGTGGAGCAGGCCGAGCTGGCTGCGTTTCACGGCCAGTCGCCGGAACTGGCGCAGCGTTACCGGAACTAGCGGCAGAGTCTGCCAGCGGCGCCCTCCGAACTGGAGGGCGCCGCTAGCTCTCTGGTGCACCTTTCCCTCAGCCCATGCGCCCGGTGCGAATCACGTCGGCAATGACCGGCGGCAGGTTCCAGGCCATGATGTCAAAGGCGCTGGAGGCAAAGTCATAGGTGACCTTGTGCAGCGAGACCTTGGGCTTGCGGCCCACGCAGTCCACGATGGCCACGTCAGCGCCGGGTTCGTGGTTCAGGGTCAGGCCCACGCTGCCGGGGTCTACAAAGGTGGTGTCGCCCAGCACCCGCACAAACGGCACATGCGAGCCGCCCACCACAATCACCCGCGCGCCCAGCGAATCGGCCAGGGCTTCGAGTTCGCGCTCGGGGGCCATCAGGTCCAGGCGCTGATCGGGCGCGTGGGGGCTCCCGTGGAAAAAGCGCACGCGCCCAATCGGCGTGGTGATGCGCCCGCCCGGCGGCAGGCGGCGCAGGAAGTCCATCTGCTCGGGGGTCAGAATCTTTTTCGTCCAGGTCAGGACCTGGTCGGCCACCCCTTTGCGGTCGCTGCGGTCGCCGAGGTCAATCGCCACGCGCATGTCGCTGGAGCCCAGGGCCGTGACCCAGCCCTCGCGCCGCACGAAGTCAATCACGGGGCCAGGGCTGGCGCCGTAGCCCACCAGATCGCCCACCACGATGACCTGGTTGACGATATTCTCGTTCAAAAAGCGCTTGACCGCCGTCAGCGCATGAATATTGCCATGAATGTCACTGAGGAAAGCCACTCGCAAAGTACCCTCATCCTAGAGCATCTGCGCGCGTCTGTGCCGCCGCGCCCCCCCCAGAGTCCCCCTATCATGGCAGCGATGCCCCTTCCCGCCCTCGCCTTTTTGCTGGGTCTGGGTCTGGCCGCCTGTGGCCTGCCCCTGCCCTGGAGCGCCCTGAGCGCGCTGCCCCTGGCCGCCATTCTGCTGTTTGTCGCCCGAGCCGAGCCGCCGCGGCAGGCTGCGGGCCGCCTCTTCTGGGCCGGCTTCGGGTACTTTGCGCTGCACCTGTGGTGGCTGGGTGCTTTCGTGGCTGACCTGTTTGGCCTGGCGCCGCTGGGCCTCCTGGCTGGCCTGCTGTTTGCGCTGGAGGGGGCATTCTTGGCGGCGATGGCCTTCCTGGCCACCTCGCTGACCCGCTCTACTCCCGGGCGCGTGTGGACCCTGGCGGGCGGCTGGGTGCTGCTGGAATGGCTACGTTTTCTGGGCCCGCTGGCGTTTCCCTGGCCGACGCTGGGCTACACGCTGCTGCCCACGCCCGCCATTCAGATTGCCGACCTGGGCGGGGTGCTGCTGGGCAGTGTGCTGGTGAGCTTTACAGCGGCCGCCCTGGCCCATGCTTGGCTGGGTTGGCAGCAGGGGAGAGCGCCGCTGCGCCCAGCCATGCTCGCCGCTGTGGGCTGGGCATTGGCGCTGGGCTATGGCCTGACCCGGACGCCGGGCGAGGGGCCTGAACAGCCCATGCGGGTGATGCGGGTCACGTTCGACTCGTTTGCTCGGGCGGCTGATGCGCTGACTGCTGAAGAGGAATTCCCTCTGCAGCGCAAGGCCAGCCTGGACCGCCCCGCTGGCAGTGTCGTGGTGTGGAGCGAGAGCGCCATTCGGCAGGACAATGCCCAGCCGGGCGCGCGCGTCCCTAATTTCCCTGGACCTGGGCTGAGTGGGACAGGTGGCACCGACTGGCTGACCAGCAGCACGGGGCAGACCACCTTTCGTCAATACAACCGCGTCGCCAGCCTGAACGCCCGTGGTGAGGTGCTCACTCTCAACGACAAGGGGCGCCCGGTGCCCTTTGGAGAAACCAGACCTTTTGAGTTGGTGCTGTCGCCGGTGTACAACCTGCTGGGGCGGGTGCTGGGTCTAGAGCTTGGGAATATCCAGGGCGCCCAGACCCTGACGCCCCTGGCATTGAACGGCGTGCAGTACGGCGCCTACATCTGTTACGACAGCGTGTTTCCCTGGGTGTCGCGCACGCTGGCCAACAAGGGCGCAGAACTTCTGGTTAATCCCAGCAACGACGGCTGGTACAAGGGCTGGGGCGTGCAGCAGCATTTCAACATGGGCCGGGTGCGCGCCATCGAGACCCGGCGCTGGCTGGTGCGGAGCGTGAACAATGGCGTGGCCGGCAGCGTGGATGATCTGGGCCGCCCGGTGCAGACAGTGCAAAGTGGTGACACAGTGCAGGTGCTTGATGTCCGGCCCAAACGCCTGAGCGGCACCACCCTGTATATGCGCCTGGGCGACTGGCCAGCGCTGCTGCTGGCGCTGGGTATGGTGGTTTACGGCTGGCGGCAGCGGGGGCGAATTTGGTAGCGACATGGGTGGCATAATCGAGGCCGCTTTTGTTTGGGTTTGGCGGGTACGACCAAGCACATGCCTCAACGCTGAGAGCACTGATGAGCTGCAGATTGTCGCGTCCACGCATACATTTGGCAGTCAGCCCTAAGCACGTGTAGGGCCAGCCGCTGCCTGCGGAGCGAGTTGTACTCGACGATAGAATGGGTTGTTGACGTCATTAATGCTCAGAACGAAGCAACGCCACAAACTTCGCTTCCGTTGATAAGGCATGTTATCATCGTCATCTATGGCCGAGAGTCTCACGCTGTATGCCGGTGACCGCCTGGCCCAGGCCCGTGCGCTGGCTGGGCTCAGTGACGAGGCGCTGCGGGTTCAGGCCGTAACCGCCGCCCGCGACAAATCGTTTGAGGACCTGTGGGCCTTGACGCTGGCGTACCTCAGCAGCGAGACCAGCGCTGGAGTGCGCCTTAGCCCCCATACGCTACGGGCCTACCGCAAAGGCCTGGAGGTTCTCCTAGAACACGCCGCCGCCAACGCCTGGAACCTGCTGCGTCCTGGCCGCCGCGAGCCGCCGCTGTATGTGGCGGCGCTGACCGCCTCCGGTCTCAAACCAGCCACGGTGCAGGCGCGGGTGGCGGCGGCGGGCGCCCTGTACCGGGCGTTGCGCTGGGCCGGTGCCACCGACGCCGACCCTTTTGCCGATGTCAAGCGCCCCAAAGACCGCACGCGCGGCGTGGTCAAGAATCCGCCCTACCGCGAGGAATTTGTGCAGGCGCTGCTGCTGGAGGCGGACCCACACGAGGCGGCGCTGCTCCTCCTGCTGGCCCACGCCGGATTGCGGATTGCCGAGGCGCTGGCCGTCACCTGGGCCGATGTCAATCTGCCGGGTCGCCGCCTGCTGGTGGCGCACGGCAAGGGCGACAAGGCGCGGATGGTTCCCCTCAGCGCGCGTCTTCGTGAGGCCCTGAGCACCTTGCAAGCGCAGCCCCATCAGGCCAGCGACTTTGTGCTGCCGCTGCGCGCTTACTCCAGCGCCTACGAGCGGTTGCAAAAGCTGGCCCTAAAATGCGGCCGCGAACACGAATTCCGGGGGTTTCATGCTGGGCGCAAATACGCAGGCACCCAGCTCTATGCTGCGGTCAAGGATTTCACGCGCGTCGCGGGCTTTCTGGGCCATGAGCAGGTAGATACGACGCGGCGCTATGTGGAGTTGCCAGAAGACGACTTAAATGACGCAGTGGAACATTTTTGACTAGGGGCTCAACTCCTCACGGTCGCTTTCTCACCCCTTCCTGGCCATTCTGTGAGCCTGCCTTTTTTCACTGTGCAGGCGCGGGATTTAAATCCCTTTCAAATGACCCATGGTCAGGTTTCCAGATCACCACGCTGGGCCGCCGTGAGGAACCGGATGGCGCCCGGCAGGATGCGCGCCTGAAACGGTGTGGTCTCCACATGCAGTTCGCCGTCGTACTGCAGCGGAAACGGGTCGGCAGCGTCCACCTGAATCTCACGGGCTTCCAGGGTCTCTAGGTTACCGCTGAACATCGGGTCACCCAGGTTCAACTTGGCCCGCACCGAATCAATCAGGTTGGGAATCAGGCGCATGATGTTCCCCGCCTTCATCAGGATGACGGTAAAGCGGCCGTCGCTGGGGCTGATGTCGCTGGTGATGGGCAGGCGGTAGTTGGCCATGCCAAAGTTGGCAACCATCACGCCGATGCCTTCAAACTCGCGCGGCTCGCCGTCAATGACCAGGTTGAAGATGGTCTTCTTGGGGTTCAGTTGCCGCATGGCACTCATGACGTAGGCCAGGGCACCAAAGCGCTCTTTGAGTTCCTCGCTGTCCCGGATCATGCTCGCGTCGGCGCCGGCGCCGGCCAGCATGCAAAAGCCGCTCTTTTCGCCCTTGACCTCAACCTCGCCCATGTCCAGGCGCAGGCTGTGGCCTGCCCGCACCACCTCCACCAGGGCGGGGGCGTCCTGCGGCAGGGCGAGGTTCTGGGCGATCAGGTTGGCGGTGCCGGCGGGAAACGCCAGCAGCGGCACATTGCGGTTCCGCGCCGAGTAGGCCGCGCTGCTGACGGTGCCGTCGCCGCCTGCGGCCACTAGCACGGTGAAGGTTTCCAGGTCGTCCAGATACGAGGCCATTGGGGTGTCGTGGCGCAACTCGCGTTCAGTCACTTCGGCGCCTTCGGCGCGCAGCAGGGACAGAAAGAGCGGCAGCTGACTCTCCCCGCTGCCACTCTTGGGGTTGAAGACCACCAGGAGGCGTTGGCCGCGCAGTGAAGAATCAGGCGTAGAGACGGTCATCGGTTGTATTAGACTGCGGGCACGGAGGCTCAAACATGCTGCGTTTCTTGGTTGCTTCTTTAGTGTTTACCGCCACGCTCTCGGCGTGTGCGCCCGCTCAGCAGGAACAGAGGGTCACGGTCACGCCCATGCTCATCAAGGTGTCGGAGGCGGCGGCACGGGGCGGCACGGTGACTGTTCAGGGCCGCTACCTGGGTGGCCCCAGCACTGGCCGCGTGCGCCTGGGCGCCGACGAGCGCGGGCAGGGCGGCTACCTCTTCCCGGCGTCAGCCGTGCAGTCGTGGACCGACAGCCAGATCGTTCTGACCATTCCCGCCGACGCCCCAGTGGGGGGCAGCTGGCTGTTCGTGGAGGTGGCGGGCCGCCAGTCCACGGGTCTGCCCTACAGCGTTCGGCAGTAACCCCGTTTCGTTCCGGCGTGGCCCCACCTCCTTGGCTGGGGCCACGCCGGCTGTCGGCCCCGCTAAGCTCGGGGGCATGTGGATCACGCGCGCGCTGGGCGCTCTGGGCTGGGGTGTGCTGACCTTCGGCACGGTGTCGGTGCTGAACTCGTATCAATTTGTGGTGAGCCGCCAGCGGGCGGCCATTCCTGGGCTGACCCGTCCGGTCCGCATCGCGCACCTGAGCGACCTGCATTACGGCGTCTTTATGAGGCGCGGGCTGGTGCGGCGTTGGGTCTCGGCCACGCTGGCGGCCCAGCCCGACCTGATTGTGGTCACCGGGGATTTTCTGGACAGTGGGGTGGGGCGCCGCCGGCACCGGGGCCTGCTGGAAGAACTCTCGCGGCTCCATGCACCATTGGGGGTCTACGGCGTGTGGGGCAACCACGACTGGACCAGTCTGAACACGGGTGCGGCGCGCGTGACCTTTGCCGAGCAGCTGCGCGTGGCCGGGGTGCGGCTCATCAACAACGCCGGCGTGCAACTTCGGGACGACCTCTACCTGGCCGGGGTGGATGACTGGTGGTTCGGCATCCAGGACCTGGAGGTTGCCTTACGGGAGCGCGTGAGCGGGGCCACCGTGCTGCTGGCCCACAATCCCGACTACTTGTCGCAGGTGCCGCCCAGCGTGGGCCTGACCCTCAGCGGCCACACCCACGGAGGGCAGGTGCGCCTGCCGCTGGTCGGGCCGCTCAAGCGGCACTCCACCCTGCTGAATGTGCTGCGCGGCTGGGTGCGCGGCGCCCGCATCGTGCAGTCGCCGGCCGAGGGGCACCCCACGGCGTCCCCAGGTGGTGAGGCGCTGGGCTTTGTCTCGCAGGGCCTGGGCGTGACAGGGGTGCCGATGCGCTGGGCCTGTCCCGCCGAGATTGTGGTGTTTGACCTGGAACCGGCGGAGGCGCGGTGACCAGGGACGACCTTTTGCCCTCCAGGCGCTATGCTCCGCTCTGTTATGGCGATTAAGCGCCCCAAGGGCACCGAAGATCACCTGCCAGCCGGCAGCCCGAAACTGACGCTTGATGTTTCGGCGCAGGCCCACGCCTGGCTGGTGCAGACGGCGCGCACGGTGCTGGAGCGCGCCGGTGCGCAGCGCATTGAGACCCCGCTCTTTGAAGACGCCGAACTGGTCAAGCGCGGCGTGGGCGGCTCCACCGACATCGTGCGCAAGGAAATGTTCACCGTGTACTACTTCGGGGACCACGGCGGGTACATCCTGCGCCCGGAAGGCACTGCCGGTATTGTGCGCGCCTACCTGCAGGGTGGCCTCAAGCAATTGCCCAGTCCCCTCAAGCTCTGGACCCACGGCCCCATGTTCCGTGCCGAGCGGCAGCAGCGCGGCCGCCTGCGCCAGTTCCATCAGGTGGACTATGAAGTGCTGGGCAGCACAGACGCCCTCGTGGACGCCGAGGCGATTGCCCTGATGGTGGAGGTCGTGCAGGCGCTGGGACTGACCGGCGTGCGGGTGAAGTTGGGCAGTATCGGCGACCCCGAAGACCGCGAAGCCTACAACACCTACCTGCGGGAACTGTTCACACCGCACCTGGACTCCCTCTCAGACGATTCCAAAGACCGCCTGACCCGCAACCCCATGCGGATTCTGGATTCCAAGAGCGAGGACGATCAGGTGCTTCTCACTCAGCTCGGGGTGAAGCCCATGCTGGACTTCCTGGGCGCAGAGGCCAGGGCGCACTTTGAAGCGGTGCAGCGCCACCTTGACGCCTGGGACGTGGCGTACGACCTCGACCCCAGCATTGTGCGCGGCCTGGATTATTACCGGCGCACCGCCTGGGAACTGCACCACGAGGGTGTCGGCGCCAAGTCGGCGCTGGGCGGCGGCGGGCGCTACGACGGCCTGGCGCAGGAACTGGGCAGCAAAGAGGCCGTGCCGGGCATCGGCTGGGCGTTTGGCGTCGAGCGCCTGCTGCTGGCGCTGGAGGCAGAAGGTCGCGCCCTTCCGGCGCTGGACGGCCCCCTCCTGTATGTGGCCGCCCTGGACGAGGCCAACGTGGGCTACGCCGCCACCGTGGCGCTGGGCGCCCGCCGGGTGGGCCGCGCCGAATTTGCCTACCGCGCCCTCAAGCCGGGGACAGCCTTCCGCGACGCGGAGCGCCGGGGCGCACGCCTGGTTGCCTTGATCGGCTCGGATGAAGTGGCGCAGGACACCCTGAGCATCAAGAATCTGGCCACCGGCATGCAGACGAGCGTGCATACCCGCGACCTTCACACCTTCTTGCTGGGCCAACTGAGCCAGACCCCACCGACCCGCAGCGGCCAGGAGCCCGCCGAACAGGAGCAACCCGAATGAAACGCACCGCCATGATTGGCCACCTGAATGACACGCACGCCGAGACGACCGTCACCTTGCAGGGCTGGGTGGGCCGCCGCCGCGACCTGGGCGGCCTGATTTTCCTTGAACTGCGTGACCGCAGCGGCACCGTGCAGGTGCAGGTCGAGCCGGGTTCTCCGGCTTTCGCCGAGGCCGACCGCCTGCGTGCCGAGTACGTCGCTGAAATTGAGGGGCGCTTTGGCCTGCGCCCAGAGAGCCAGCGCAAGGGTGGTCTGGGTGACTACGAGGTGCTGGCTGCCCGTGTCAAGGTGCTCAACACCGCCAAGACGCCGCCCTTCGAACTGGACAAGGGCGACAGCGTGGCCGAGGACATTCGCCTCAAGTACCGCTACCTCGATCTGCGCCGCCCGGAGATGCAGCGTGGGCTGCTGCTGCGCTCAAAGGCGGTGGCGGCCGTGACTGCGTTTCTGGACGCACAGGGCTTCGTCCAGGTCGAAACGCCGATGCTCACCAAGTCCACCCCCGAAGGCGCGCGCGACTTTCTGGTGCCCAGCCGCCAGAATCCCGGCGAGTTCTACGCCCTGCCGCAGAGCCCGCAGCTGTTCAAACAGATGCTGATGATTGCGGGCTATGACCGCTATTACCAGCTGGCCCGCTGCTTCCGCGACGAGGACCTGCGTGCCGACCGCCAGCCGGATTTCACGCAGCTGGACATGGAAATGTCATTCGTCGAGCAGGACGATGTGCTGGCCACCCAGGAGGAGCTGCTGGCCCACGTCTTCCGCCAGACCCTGGGCGTGGAGCTGCCCCTCCCCTTTCCCCGCTTGCCCTACATGGACGCCATGAACCGCTTCGGCTCGGACAAGCCCGACCAGCGCTTTGGCCTGGAATTTTTGGACGTGACGGACCTGTTCCAGGGTGGGACCTTTGCCGCCTTCGCCTCGGCCCAGACGGTAAAGGTGCTGGCTGCCCCCGAACTGACCCGCAAGCAGATTGACGAACTGGAACGGGTGGCTAAGCAGAATGGTGCCAGGGGCCTGGCCTGGCTGCGCCGCGAGGGCGAGAGCTTCACTGGTGGCATCAGCAAGTTTGTGGGCGATCAGGCCGCCGAGTTGCTGGCCCGCACCGGGGTGGGCCCGGGGGGCACGCTGCTGTTTGCGGCGGGCGACTGGAAGAAGGCGGTCTCGGCGCTGGGCGCGGTGCGGCTGGCGCTGCGGG
The DNA here is from genome assembly GCF_020166395.1 of Deinococcus betulae. Taxonomy (NCBI): domain Bacteria; kingdom Thermotogati; phylum Deinococcota; class Deinococci; order Deinococcales; family Deinococcaceae; genus Deinococcus; species Deinococcus betulae. The sequence goes on from NZ_JAIQXU010000010.1 coordinate 114,216, forward strand.
ACCTGTTTGATCTGGCGGCGGCTGGCCCCCAGTTTCACGTCGCCTGGGTCACGGACTTTCCTCAACTGGAATTTGATGAGGAGAGCGGCACCTGGACCTACATGCACCACCCCTTCACCGCCCCACACCCGGACGACCTCGCGCTGTTCGGCACTGAGCGGCAGGGCGAGATTCGCGCCCAGGCCTATGACCTGGTACTAAACGGCTTTGAGATTGGTGGCGGCAGCATCCGCATTCACGACCCGGCAGTGCAGGCTCAGATGTTTGCCGCCATCGGCTTCAGCGCCGAGCAGGCGAGCGAGAAGTTCGGCTTTTTCATGGACGCGCTGGAATACGGCACGCCCCCGCACGGCGGCATCGCTTGGGGCTTTGACCGCCTGATCATGGTCATGAGCGGCGCGGCCAGCATTCGCGAGGTGATCGCCTTCCCGAAGAACAACCGGGGCGTGGACCTGATGGCCCTGGCGCCCTCCCCTGTCGAAGTGGCCCAGCTGGCCGACCTGGGGTTGCAGCTAACGGAATAAATTTAATGAGTGGGGAGGGGGCCATGCTTGCCTCCTCCTGATTTTTTTGTGGTGAGACGATTTGGCTGCTCAATTAAGTGAATACATTCACGATCTAGATTGATCGTGAAACTAGAGTTTCATTTTCCTAATTGTTCCAAGAAATCAAGCGTGTACCTGGCCACTGCTCTGGGATGGGTGTCTGTCAGGGCGTGGGTGCCACCCGGAATCTGACGCACCACCGCATCAGGAATGTCAGCTTGAATGCGGGCCACGGTCCACGACTGCACCACATGGTCAGCCAGGCCGTCCAGCAGTAATGTCGGAACCTCAATTCGGCCCAGCAGCGGACCCGTCATATGCACTTCCTGATCGCGGGCCAGCAGGAGCATGCGGCGGATGCCGCAGTGGGTGTAGGCCCGCAGGCCGGGCGACAGCAAGCCCAGTCGTTCTTGAGGTAGGTCCAGCAGCAGCCGCAGCAGCTGTACCCGCACACTGGGGTTCTCTGGAATCCCTGTAGGCGCGCAGGCGATCAGGGCCGTCGGGCACGAGGCGTAGCGGGCAGCTAGATCAAACATCACTTCCCCACCCAGCGAATGGCCAAAAATCGGCACCCCCTCCAGCCCAGCCTGACGCAGCCAGGCGGCCAGATGGTCAGTCAGGTGTTCAATGCAGACTGGATAGTCGTGGCGGCCCTCGCTGTACCCGTGGCCTGGTGGGTCATAGACGAACACGGTTCTGGCACGGCCCAGTTCGCGCGCCACGCGGGCATACATCCACGAGGCGCAGCCCAGGCCCGGCACAATCACCAGTGGCGGACCGCTGCCCCGCCGCCAGGCATGGGTGCTCAGACCATTGACGGTCAGGAAGGTGGCTCGCGCCGTCAAGTGCGCGCCTCGGCCTGCCGGTCCAGAAAAGCACGCAGGAGCCCGTTAAAAGCCCTGGGGGCATCCACCATCACCACATGCCCGGCGCGCGGAATGACTTCAAGCTGCGAGCCTGGCAACGCCTCGTGCAGCAGTTGTCCCAGCGCCAACGGCACCAACACATCGCGCTCGCCCCAGATAATCAGGGTGCGCGCCCGGATGCCCGGCAGGCTGTCCTGCACGGAGTCTTTGAGGAGGTCCACAGCGTTGCGCCAGAGGTTCAGCGGCCCGGCGAGCGCCGCGTCCCGCAAGATGGTGGGCAAAAAGCGGCGGTCTCCCACCAGCGCCGCGCGGGGCAGGTGCAGTGCCGCACGGTAAGCGTTGGCGCGCAGTAGGCCGCTGGCACACACCAGCACCAGTCCAGTAACCCGTTCGGCGCAGCGTGAGGCGACGTGCATGCTGATGTGCCCCCCCATCGAATGCCCAACAAGCGTCACGTCCTCTAAGCCCGCGTCTTCTATCCACTCGGCAATCAGGGTGGCCGCTGCCCGCACACCCAGCGCCCGCTGGCGCCACGCCCGGCCATACCCGCTGAGTTCCAAGGTGTACACGCAGTGGTCCTTGTGAAGATCGGCCACATTGAACCGCCACCACCGCCGCGAGCCACTGAGCCCGTGAATAAAAATCACGCTGCGGTGTCCGGTGCCGGTTTGCTCGACGTGCAGGGTCGCGCCGCCACGCTGAAAAATGGTCGCCGCCATCGGTGCAGCATAGGGGAAGGGGGCGCACTGGCGTCCTTACAGAGTCTGAATGTGGAAGATATGGGAGGTGATTCTAGTGAATAGATTCACGATGTAGCTACATCGTGAATCTATGGTTTACTCATCGAGATAGTTTTGTCTGGAGAGACTATGCTTCTCTCTCCAGACAAAGTCGTTTCGTCAGTTAGCGACAGGCTCTGTTAGACCATCGACAAACAGTTCGTGCAGGCGCAGGTCACCGGTCAGCTCGGGGTGAAAGGCCGTCGCCAAGAGAGTGCCCTGGCGCACCGCCACCGTCTGCCCTTCATAGGTGGACAGCCGTTCGACCCCCGCCCCTGTCCGGGCGAAGGCCGGCGCACGGATGAAGACGGCTGGCAGCGGGGCCTCCAGGCCACTCACCCGCACTTCAGTCGTGAAGGAATCAATCTGCCGGCCAAAGGCGTTGCGCTGCACCGTCACGTCCAGCAGGGCCAGGCTGTCCTGATGACCAAACTGCGGCGGCGCGCCCTGCACCTCACGGGCCAGCAGAATGGCGCCCGCGCAGGTGCCCCACAGATGACCACCGGCCGCATGAAAGTCACGCACCGGCCCCCATAGACGGTATTCGGTCATCAGGCGGGCCATGGTGGTGCTTTCGCCGCCCGGCAGAATCAGCCCGCGCAGACCTGCCAGGTCGCCCGGCAGGCGCACCTCGGTCACCTGAGCGCCCAGGGCTTCTAGGCGCTGACGGTGTTCGCGGTAAGCACCCTGAAGGGCCAGCACGCCAATGCGGGGACCAGCGGACACGCTTACCAGCCTCGGGCGGCGAGGCGCTCGGCAGGAATCAGGTCGTCAATGTTGATGCCGGTCATGGGAGCGCCCAGGTCTTCGCTGATTTCGGCCAGCACGTCGGGATTCTGGTAGTGGGTCACGGCCTTCACGATGGCCTGCGCGCGGCGCTCGGGGTTGTCGCTCTTGAAGATGCCGCTGCCCACGAACACGCCGTCTAGCCCCAGCACCATCATCAGGGCGGCGTCAGCGGGGGTGGCCACGCCACCGGCCGCGAAGTTCACGACGGGCAGCTTGCCATGCTGGTGGACATATTTCACCAGTTCGTAGGGCGCCTGAAGGTCGCGCGCGGCGGTCATTAGTTCCTCGGCAGGGCGAGCCTGAATGGTGCGGATATCGCCCAGCACGGTGCGGGCGTGGCGCACGGCTTCAATGACGTTGCCGGTGCCGGCCTCGCCCTTGGTGCGGATCATGCTGGCACCCTCGCCCACGCGGCGCAGGGCCTCGCCCAGGTTCTTGGCACCGCAGACAAACGGCACCTTGAACTCGCTTTTCAGGATGTGGTACTGGTCGTCAGCGGGGGTCAGCACCTCGGACTCGTCAATAAAGTCCACGCCCAGTGCCTGCAGAATCTGCGCCTCAACGATGTGCCCGATACGCACCTTGGCCATCACGGGAATGCTGACGGCCCCGATGATTTCTTTGATCATCTTGGGGTCGCTCATACGGGCCACGCCGCCGTCCACGCGGATATCCGCCGGCACGCGCTCCAGGGCCATGACGGCGGTGGCACCCGCAGCCTCGGCAATCCGGGCCTGGTCAGCCGTGACCACGTCCATGATCACGCCGCCCTTGAACATCTCGGCGAAGCCCTGCTTCAGGGCGGGGGTTCCAGTCTGCACGTCGCTCATGGAGGCACGATAAAGAAAAACTGACCCCACGAGTAGGGTCAATTGGGCAGAGCACATGGGGTCAGAATTCAGTTGTCCTGCCCAGTGGGCCAGCGGCGTGGGCCCGCCGGATGGCCTCTACGAGTTGCGAGGGCCGGAACGGTTTCAGAAGGTAGTGGTCCAGCAACCGGGGGTTCAGGGTTGGCGGCGGGGTCGGATGGGCCAGTCCTGATAAGAAGACCACGGGAGGCAAGGCAGAGCCCAGATGCAAAGCCATGCGCTCGACCGTCTCGAAGCCGTCCCAGGGGGTCATGAGCACGTCCAGCACCAGCACGTCAAAGGTCGCGCCACTGAGACGCTCCAGAGCAGCTGGGCCACTGGGGGCCGTGGTCACCCGGAAGCCCTGCAGGCTGAGGGTCAGGTCCAGCAGTTCCAGAATCTGCTCCTCGTCGTCCACGACAAGCAGATGCAGAGCCGCTGGCGCGGGATCGGTCATGGCAGCAGGGCCAGGGGGTCCACGGTCTGACCCGAGAGCCGCACCTCGAAGTGCAGGTGTGGCCCGGTGCAGATGCCGGTGCAGCCGATATAGCCCAGCAGTTGCCCCTGGGTGACCTGCTGCCCGGCCACCACTGCCGCGCGGCTCATGTGCCCGTAGATCAGCAGGCTGCTGCCGGCGGTGGTGTAGACGTTCAGGCCGTAGTCGCCGTAGCCGCTTTCGGTCACCGTGCCATCGGCGGCGGCGTAGATAGGCGTGCCGTAGGGGGCGGCCAGGTCAATGCCGCCGTGAAACACCTGACGGTGAAACTCGATGTCGCGTTCGGCGTAGCGGCTGGTCAGGCGGTAGCTGCGCATGGGCCAGGCCAGGGTGCGGCTGCCGGTGCCGGCCATCTGGGCGCTGGCCTGAGGGGTGACCGCCTGCGCACTCGCAGCGGCGCGCGCCCGAGCCTGGGCGGCGGCCTGCGCGGCCTCGTACTGCGCCTGGCGTTCATAGGCCTGAATGCGGGCCTGACGCTCAGGGCTGTTTTTCCAGGCTAGGTACTGCTCGTACCTCTCCTGGGCCTCGTAGCGGGCTTCTAAGCGGGCGCGTTCGCGGCCCTTTTTCCAGGTCAAAAAGCGTTCGTACTGGGCCTGGCGCTGGGCCAGGAGGGCGGCTCGGCGCTCGGCCTCACGCCGCTGGGCCAAGGTCTCGGCAAAGCCCTCGGCGCGGATGCCCGGCAGCAGCAGGGTGTCACCGACCCGAAGCTCGGTGGGGAGCACGTCGTTAGCCTGGGCGGTGGCCACCAGGTCGGCGCCGTACCCGGCAATCAGTGACAGGGCGCTCTGGCCCGGCTTGATGCGCACGAGCAGGCCGCGTGGCCCCGTCGGGATATTCAGAGCTGTACCGGGAATCAGGCGATCCAGGCTCGTGCGGTCCAGGTTGACGCCCAGCAGGTCCACCAGGGGCAGGCCAAAGCGCGCCGCCACACCAGCCAGCGTGTCGCCGGGCCTCACACGGTAGGTTTCGACCGAGGCGGGCTTGGCTGACGCGCGCTGCGCGGTGACCGGGGCCAGGGCCAACCCCCACACCCGCACGCCGCGAGCGCCCCCCAGGGAGGTCAGGCGGCTGCGGGCGACGCCGTAACGCCGCGCGAGTTGCGCGGCCGAGGTGCGGCCGTCGGTGACCAGTTGCACCCGGCGCTCGCCGGTGTCGCGCGTCAGCACCACGTCGGGCGCGTGCACCAAAGGCGGCGGGGCCAGCAGGTGGGCCAGCGGCGAAATGGTCTGGGCAGAAACAGGGGCGGCGAGCAGGAGGCTGCACAGGGTGGCCAGTCGCGTCACGCCGCGGGAGCGGATAAGAGACAAGGGTGAACTCCGAAAAGAAGAGAAAGGCGCTTAGCCGCCAGCCAGCGCCTGAAGAAACTCGACGTTATTGCGGGTTTTGCCCATGCGCGACAGCAGCATTTCCATGGCGTCGGCAGGGTCCATGTCGCTGATGACCTTGCGCAGCAGCCACATCTTCTTGAGCACTTCCGGCTGCAAGAGCAGTTCCTCGCGGCGCGTGCCGGATTTCAGGATGTCAAGGGCCGGGAAGATGCGGCGCTCTTCCAGGCGGCGTGACAGCACCAGTTCGGCGTTGCCAGTGCCCTTGAATTCCTCGAAAATCACGTCGTCCATACGGCTGCCGGTTTCGACCAGCGCGGTGGCCAGAATGGTCAGGCTGCCGCCCTCGCGGATGTTGCGGGCCGCCCCCAGAAAGCGTTTGGGCCAGTGCAGCGCGTTGGAGTCCAGACCACCCGACAGGGTGCGGCCGGTGGGCGGGGTCACGAGGTTGTTGGCGCGGGCCAGGCGGGTGATGGAGTCCAGCAGGATGACCACGTGGCCGCCCTCTTCCACGATGCGCCGGGCGCGCTCATGCACGAACTCGGCCACCCGGACGTGGTGCTGGGGCGGCTCGTCGAAGGTGCTGGCAATCACCTGGGCCCCCTGCACGCTCTCGCGGAAGTCGGTCACTTCTTCAGGGCGCTCGTCCACCAGCAGCACCATCACGGTCACGTCGGGATAGTTCTTGACGATGGAGTTGGCGATCTTCTTGAGCAGCGTGGTTTTCCCGGCCTTGGGCGGCGCCACGATCAGCGCGCGCTGCCCGCGCCCGATGGGCACCAGCAGGTCCACCACTCGCAGGCTCATGCCGCCTTCCAGGCCCGGATCTTCCATGACCAGCTGGGCTTCGGGGAAAGTGGGCGTCAGGTCGTCAAAGCGCGGGCGGCGGCGGGCCGTTTCAGGGTCCAGGCCGTTGACCGCCTCAACCTGCACCAGCGAGCCAAAGCGCTCGTTCTCGCGCGGCTGCCGGGCGCGGCCGATGATCTCGTCGCCGGTGCGCAGGTGGTACTGCTTGATCAGGCCGGCCGTCACCAGCACGGTGCGGCTCTGGGGGTCCAGCAGATCAGCCTGCAAGAAGCCGTAGCCGTCGGCACTGATGTCCAAGTAGCCGCGCGCCAGGAGCTGCCCCTCGGCGTCGGCCTGTCGCTCCATGATGGCAAAGGCCAGGGTGTCTTTTTTCAGCTTGCGGTAGTTCTCGATGCCGTAGCTGGCGGCAATCAGGTGCAGTTCCGGCAGAATCTTCTGCTGGAGTTCGTGAAAGGGCAGGCTCTGCCGGGTGGGGTCGGTCACTGCTTCTGACTCCCTGGCGTGGCCGCTCCAGTCTCAGTCACGCCGCCGGCCTGCGGGTTGGTGCCAGTTTCACTGGAGGGCGTCTCGGGATTGGCACCTGCGCGTTTGGCCCAGTCTTTCATGAACCCGTCCAGCCCGGCCTGGGTGAGCGGGTGCTTGATCATCTGCGTAAAGACCTTGTACGGAATGGTCGCCACGTCGGCGCCGGCCAGAGCGGCCTGCACCACATGTTGCGGGTGACGGATGCTGGCAGCCAGCACCTTGGTGTCAATGCCGCCCAGCACGTAAGCCTCTTTGATCTGGCGAATCAGTTCGATGCCGTCAGCGCCGGTGTCATCTACCCGCCCGGCGAAGGGACTGATGTAGGTGGCGCCCGCGCGGGCTGCCAGCAGCGCCTGAGGCACGCTGAAGCACAGGGTCACGTTGGTGCGGATGCCCTCACTCGTCAGGGTTTTGCAGGCCTGGAGGCCGGCAGGCGTCAGAGGCAGCTTGACCACGACGTGCTCGTTCCAGGCGGCGACTTCGCGGCCTTCTTTGATCATGCCGGCGGCGTCCAGGGCCGTGACTTCGGCGCTGATGGCGCCCCCCACCAGGGCGGCGATTTCCTGTACCACTTCACGGAAATCGCGGCCCGAGGCGACGATGAGGCTGGGGTTGGTGGTGACGCCCGCCAGGACGCCCCATTCGTTGATTTCGCGGATTTCATCCGTGATAGCCGTATCGATAAAGAATTCCATAACCGTTCTCCCTAGAGGCGATTGTATACATTCGCCGCCTCAAAACACATGCGCGAGGTGAGAAAAAGTAGACGCGGGCACCAGGGACGTGTGCGTGGAGCATACCCCACGGGCGACGGGCGCGCAGTTCAGATTGACCGCTGCCCCCTGGCGGGCCTACCATACAGGCTCACCCCGCGCGGGTGAGACAACGCAGGGCGACCGAGAGGACAGTAGGAGCCGCAGGGCAGCGCAAAAGCGAGTCAGGGACGGTGAAAGCCTGACCAGCCAGCCGCAACTTCCGAAGATCACCTCCCGCGCCGGTGGAAGAAAGGCCCCCTTCAGACGTGGCCGATTAGACCCACCCGGACACCCCCCGGTAGAGGGCCGCAACGAGGCCAGGCGACTGGCGAAGTTGGGTGGTACCACGCAACGTCCATTTCAGGCGGCGCGTCCCAGCACACACGCTGAGACGTGCCGCTTGTTCGTTTGGAGGTGAAGGGCCGTGACCATTCAACCCAGCATTCGGACGCGGGTGACCCCCGCTCTCCTCTGCCCTGCGCCCCCTCCATTCCCCTGACCCGGAGCCCCTATGACCACCTTTAAACCTGTCCTCAACAACCCCAACTTCCCGGCGCTGGAGCAGGACATCCTGACGTTCTGGCGTGAGGGCCGCATCTTTGAGCGCTCCTTGGAGCAGACCAAGGGCGGCCCCACCTTTACCTTTTACGAAGGCCCACCCACCGCCAACGGGCAGCCGGGCATTCACCATGTGCAGGCCCGCTCCTTTAAGGACCTGTTTCCGCGCTTCCGCACCATGCAGGGCTACCATGTGCCGCGCAAGGCCGGCTGGGACACCCACGGCCTGCCGGTGGAACTGGGCGTGGAGAAGAAACTGGGCCTGAATTCCAAGCGGGAGGTCGAGGCCTACGGCATTGACCGCTTTAACGCCGAGTGCCGCGCCAGCGTTTTTGAATACGAGGCCGAGTGGCGCAAATTTACCGAGCGCATGGGTTACTGGGTGGATCTGGACGACGCCTACCTGACGCTGCATAAGGACTACATCGAGAGTGTGTGGTGGAGCGTCAAGGAGCTGGACAACAAAGGCCTGCTGTACCGGGGCTTTCGCGTGGCGCCTTACTGCCCGAAAGACGGCACCACCCTCAGCAATGCGGAGGTCAGCGAGGGGTACAAAGACATTCAGGACCCCAGCGTCTACGTGCCGTTTGCGCTGAGAGACCCCGGCGCTCTGGGTCTGCCAGACGGCGCAGCGTTCCTGGTCTGGACGACCACGCCGTGGACCCTGCCCTACAACGTGGGCGTAGCCCTGCACCCGGACTTCGAGTATGTGGCGGCGAAAGACAAGGAGGGGCGGGTGCTGCTGCTGGCAGCCAGCCTAAAAAATGAGGTCTTGGGTGAGGACGCCAATGTCGTGAGGACCTTTAGGGGCACCGAGCTGGACCGGGTGGCCTACGAGCCGCTGTTCACCGAGGCCTACGACGCCGAAGGCGAGGGCAAGCCAGTTTGGCTGGCTGGGCTGGACACGTATGTCAGTGACAGCGACGGCACCGGCATCGTGCACACGGCGCCGGCTTTCGGCGAGGACGACATGCGCCTGGCGCGGAACTACGGCTTTCCCGTCATCGTGGGCGTGGACGGCGAGGGCAAGCACCGCTTTGGGCCGTGGGCCGGCGTGTTCTTCCGGGACGCGAACACCGAGATCGTGCGTGACCTGCGCGCGCGCGGCCTGATGTGGAAGGAAAAGAACTTCCTGCACGCCTACCCGCACTGCTGGCGCTGCGGCACCCCGCTGATGTACTACGCCACCGAGAGCTGGTACCTGAACAACACCCGCCTCAAGGCGCGGCTGATCGAGCTGAACCAGACCATCGACTGGCACCCGCCGCACATCAAGAACGGGCGCTACGGCGGGTGGCTGGACAACCTGATCGACTGGAACGTGTCGCGCAGCCGCTACTGGGGCACGCCGCTGCCGGTGTGGGAGGCCGAGGACGGCGAGTACCGCGTGGTGGGCAGCTACGCCGAACTCGCTGAGCTGAGCGGGCACCCGGAGCTGACCAGCCCCGACTTCGACCCCCACCGCCCCTTCGTGGACGACATCACCTTCGAGCAGGGCGGCAAGACGTTCCGGCGCGTGCCCTATGTGATGGACGTCTGGTACGACTCGGGCTCCATGCCTTTCGCGCAGCACCACTATCCCTTCGAGAACAAGGAGCGGTTCGAGGGAGGCGGCTTTCCAGCTGACTTCATCGCGGAGGCCATCGACCAGACCCGCGGCTGGTTTAACTCGCTGCACCAGATCGGCACCATGGTTTTTGACTCGGTGGCATACAAGTCCGTGATCTGCTCCGGGCACATCCTGGACGAGAAGGGCGCCAAGATGAGCAAGAGCAAGGGCAACGTCGTGAACCCCTGGGACGTGTTCGAGCAATACGGCGCCGACGCCGCCCGCTGGTACATGTACGTGTCTGCGCCGCCTGAACTGAGCCGCCGCTTCGGCATGAATCTGGTGGGCGAGGCGTTCCGCAGCTACTTCCTGACCCTCTGGAACACATATTCGTTTTTCGTGCTGTACGCGAACCTGGATAAGCCCGACCTGCAGGCCGCCGCGCCGCTGCCAGAGCGCCCTGAGGTGGACCGTTGGCTGGTGGCCAAGGTGCAGGCGCTGATCGCAGCCGTCACGGACCGCCTGGAGAACTACGACCCCACGGGGGCCAGCCGGGCGCTGCAGGACTTCGTGGTCGAGGACCTGAGCAACTGGTACGTGCGGCGCAACCGTCGCCGCTTCTGGGGTGAGGCCGGCCAGGTGGACCACAACGCCTACGCCACACTGCACTTCGCACTGGTAACAGTGACGCAATTGACGGCGCCGTTCACGCCTTTCCTGGCCGAGACGCTGTACGGTAACCTGGTGCGCTCGCTGGTGCCGGACGCGCCCGAGAGTGTCCACCTGACCGAGTGGCCCAAGGTGGACGAGACCCTAAGTGCGCCGGTGCTGGTCGGTGAGATGGACGCGGTATTGAGGGTGGTCAGCCTGGGCCGCGCGGTGCGGGGCCAAACTGGCCTGCGCCAGCGCCAGCCGCTGCCCAAGGTGATGCTGCGCGCCCGTACGGCCGAGCAAACCCAGGCGCTGGGCCGCTTTGCCGAGCAGATCAAGGAAGAGCTGAATGTCAAGGAGGTCGAGCTGATTGACCAGTACGCCGAACTGGTGAGCTACCAACTGCGCCCCAATCTGCCGCTGCTGGGTAAGAAGTTTGGCAAGGCCGTTCCGCAGGTGCGCGCGGCTCTGCAGGCGGCCGACGCCAGCGACATCGCCCGCTTTGTGCGCGACGGCCAGCAGTTCGAGGTCATCGCCCCGACCGGCGAGCGCTTTGAGCTGGGGCCGGACGAGGTGCTGGTGGACGCCAAGTCGCCCGAAGGTTTTGCCGCCCAGGAGGAAGCTGGGTATCTGGTGGCGTTCGACACCACGCTGACGCGCGAACTGGAACTTGAAGGTCTGGCCCGCGACCTGGTGCGGGGCGTTCAGGATGCCCGCAAGAAGGCCGGATTCGAGGTGCAAGACCGGATTGCGCTGCATCTGGACTTGACGGGCACGGCCCGTGAGGCCGCCGAGGCCTGGCAGGAATACCTGATGAGCGAAACCCTGGCCGAGACGCTGGTGTTTGGGGTGGCCGACGGTTTCGCCGCCGAGGTCGAAGGCGGCACGGCGTATCTGGAGAAACTGGAGGTGGTCAGCCACAACTGACGGCAAGGAGAGGGGCGCCCAACAAATTGTCTGGGCGCCCCTCTCCGTTTTTTCAGAAGCCTATGGCCACAAACAATTCAAGCCGACTGGGCTCGGAAAGCTCTGAAATGAACTGGTACGAGCACCGCGTGCCAAGCAGCTTCTGACGTTCGTTCAGCAGTGAAAAGTCGTCCGTCAGGTCTTTTCCACTCACTACTTCCCACTTCCTCCATCCCGTCTTCAGGTCAGCGGGACGGCCGAGAAGCCGAAGGTGCCGGGGCCGACGTGGGCGCCAATCACCGGGCCCATCAGCTGCACGCGGCCCTTTTGCACGTTCAGGCCGCTGGCCATCATGGCGGTGCGCAGGGCGTTGATGCGCGCCGTATCGCGGCCAGCGTGCATCACGGTGGCGCTGACGGGCGTGTCGCCGAAGCGGGCCTTGAGGCTGGCCAGCATGTCGCCTGCCGCCTGGTCCACCTTGGCGCGGCGGGCCGCTTTCAGCCGGCCGTCGTCAAACTCCAGGATGGGCCGCACGCCCAGCATGTTGCCAAAAAAGGCCTGGGCGCGGCTGATGCGCCCGCCCAGGCGCAGATATTCCAGCGAGGCCACACTCATTTCGGCGTATAGCGACTCGCCCGCCGCCTGGGCAGCGGCGGCGGCCGTTTTCAGGTCGGCCCCTTCCTGCGCTTTGGCGCTGGCGGCCATCGCCATATCCGCCAGGGGCGCGCCGGCCACCTTGCTGTCCACCACGAGCACGCGCCCGCCCTCGCCCAGGCTGGCAGCGGCCTGCTGGGCGTGTTTAAACGTTTCAGACAGGTGGCCAGACAGATGCAGGCTCAGCACCGAATCGTGCGTTTTCAGGAGGTCGCGGTACACGTCGGCAAAGGTGGCGGCGGGCACAGGCGTCGTAGTGGCCGCGCCCCCTGCGCGCATGTGATCGTAGACTGCGTCGGGGTCAATCTCAACCCAGTCCAGCAGGGTGCGGCCCTCCATGGTGATATGCAGCGGCACGACCTGAATGCCAAGTTGCCGGGCATTGTCTGGGTGCAAATCGCAGGTAGAGTCGGTGACGACGGCAATCATGAGCCCAGTTTTAAGGTCTGCTGAGGCCCGGCGTTGTGAGGTATCCCGCCTTTGGCTCTGGGTGCCCCTATTTGCCCCCCGCATCTAAATACTCGCGCCCAGCGCTGTCAGAATCTTGTGAGAGTCCACTTCCCTGAACGTCTC